>DASZKQ010000523.1:0-6247 GCA_035552835.1 Mycobacterium sp.
GCCGTCGCCGAGCACGCCGACGGATTGCTGGTGATGCCGTTCGGCTCGAAACGGTTCCTCCACGAGCACACCATGCCGTCGGTGCGCGAAGGTCTGCGCGCCGGCGACCGCCAAACCGGCGACTTCGCGATCCTGCCGGAGATCATCGTGTCCACCGGTGACACCGACGCCGAACGCGAGCAGGCCGACGCGGGGACACGTCGGCTGTTGGCGTTCTACGGCTCGACCCCGGCGTATCGGCCGGTGCTGGCCGCGCACGGTTGGGAGGATCTGCAGCCCGAGCTCAACAGCTTGTCCAAGCAGGGCCGCTGGCAAGAGACGGGCGGCCTGATCGACGACGAGATGCTGCACACCATCGCGGCCTGCGGCAGCCCTGCCGACGTGGCACGACACATTCGCGACCGCGTCGACGGTATCGCCGACACCGTTTTCCTGTATCAGCCGGGCCCCATGGGCCTCGACACGCTGGCTGCGATCATCACCGAGCTTGGCTGAAAGGCTACGGTGCCACCGTTAACCAGTCGGCGAACCCCGACGGGTCGTGGCGGCCCAGCGCGCCGTGTTCGTAGAGACCCCAACCCTCCGCGGGATTGCCATCGCCGTCGCGGCACACTGCGCGGCCGACGTGATCGATCACGCCGAAGCCGGATCGCGCGACGATGGCCGGGTCGGTCATGTCGTAGGTCAGCCGTTCGACGAACTTCTCGCCCTTCCACATGCCGTGCAGCCAGTCCGAGTCGCCGCCGTAGCCGCCGCCGACGTGGATGGGAACGGGCAGCTTGGACTCCACATCGAAGTGCACCGGTGTGCCGTCGGGGGCGGTCGCGTCGATCGTCGCACCGGTCGGGATACGGGTGCCGGAGCGGTAGTGGATCTTGACCCGCGGCCAGCCCAGCTGTTCGACGCGACCGTCGCGCCAGACTCGGGTGCAGTCGTTGAGCGAGCGGAATCCGTTGGGCGCCTCTTGGATGATCAGCACGACGGCGAAGTCGTCGAACGCCATTGGCATGTACAGCCACCACATGCCCTCGAACGGCGGGTCAGCGGGCCGGCCCGCGGGTTCTGGCTCGCCGATCGGCCTGATGCCCCAGGACCGGTCGCGGCTGCCGAGCCAGGTGGCGGGGTCGACGGCGATCTCTTCGCCGTCGACGACGATCCGTCCGCTCCAGCTGCCGAGCTGAGCGAACCGCTGCGCGTTCAGCGTCACCCGGTTACCCGTTCGCAGAATGTGCGGTTGCTCCTGGACGACGTCGAACAGGCCTTGCCAGGTGAGATCGGCTGCGATGCCTTCGGTTTCGTCGAGGATCAACCGAAGCTTGTGCAGCGGCTCGCTGACCTCGATCCGGTAGCCGTTGACGTTCTGGTTGAGCCGGTCGGAGTCGATGGCATCCGAGAGGTGCACCGCGGTCTGGGTATCGCCGCGCCTGATCAGCACGAACGCGTCCTTGACCCCGAGGTTGGGGTAATAGCCGATGCCGCTGATCACGAAGATGTTTCCGGTGCGGTCGTGGGCGTTGAAGTAGGAGCGATCGTAGAAGTTCCGGTCCGAGGAACCCGGCCACGCGATCGGCTGAGGTACCTGATGTACCGGGAACTCGTCGAGCGGTCCGAGCATTACTGATCCTCTCCGATAAGACGCTTCAGCAGTCCGGCGTGGTAGAAGAGCGATTCCACGTTTTCAGGTTTCTCGGTTTCCCCGAAGTGCACTCGCCGTGCGCCGGTGCGCATGAACACACAGGCCCACATCACCCCCGAGTAGACGTAGAACCACTGCAGGTCAGCGACTTCGACGCCGGTGAGCCGCTGATAGGTGGCGCGGACATCCTCCTCACGCATGACCTCCGGCAAACCCGGCAGCGTTGCCAGGCCGGCCAGCTCCTGAAAGACCATGTGCGCAAAAATCATCCATGCAACATCGAGCTCGCGTGGACCTAGCGTCACCATCTCCCAGTCCAGTACCGCCACCGGCCGAAAATCGCGATACAACACGTTGCCCACCCGGGCGTCGCCCCACAGCAGCACCGGTTCACTGGCGGCCACATGTTGCGGCCAGTTGTCTTCCAGCCACCCAAAAGTCCGCTCCAGTAGAGGTGATCGTCCGATGTCGGGCACCGCGAAGTCGTACCAGGACCGCACCCAGTTGAAGTGCTTGCGCAGTGCGGTGTCGCCCGTTTGATCCTCGGCGAGAAAGCCAAATGTGGCTTCGGCGTTGGGGATTGAATGCAGTGATGCCAGCACTGCGACGGTGGTGTCCTGCAGCTCGCGCTGACGCTCGGGCGCCGCGTCGGCGAACCAGTTGCCACCGAAGGTGTAGGGCATGACGTCGGGCGGCACTTCGCCCTCGACGTAGTCCATCAGGAAGAAGGGTGTCCCTAAGACGTCGCCGGTCGGCTCGAGCCAGCGCACCTGCGGAACCGGAACATCGGTCAGCTCGCCGACCATCCGTATCACGTCGAACTGGTGGTCAAGCCGATACGTCGGGAAGACCTGGACATCCTCGGCGGTGGGCGCCACCCGGGCCACCAGCTGCTGCGTCATCGGCTGGCCGCCCTGCTCCCACCGGGTAGAGAAGATGATGGTCTCCGACGACATGCCGGTCGAGTCGACGCCGCTCTCGACGGTCACCTGTGGTGTCGCTCCGCCAGGCAGCACGGTTGACAGCCATTTCGACATCACCGCGGGCAGCGTGGTGACGTCGCGGCTGGAGCGCTGGAGTCGGTCGACTTTGTCGAGCACAGGTTCATTGGCCACAGGTGCCTCCTTCATGAGGCAATTACGATACGGTAGGTAGCGTTATGAAAGCAGACCCACCCTCGGTTGACAAGGCCCCGGGTGCCGGACGGCCCCGTGATCCGCGTATCGACGCTGCCATATTGACAGCGACCGCGGATCTGCTTGTGCAAATCGGCTATTCGAACCTCACGTTGGCCGCGGTCGCCGAACGCGCCGGAACCACCAAGACGGCGTTGTATCGCCGGTGGTCGAGCAAGGCCGAACTGGTGCACGAGGCCGCGTTTCCGGTGGCGCCCACGGCGCTGGTGGCGCCGGCAGGCGACATGGCGGCGGATGTACGGGCGATGATCGCTGCCGCGCGGGATGTGTTCACCGCCCCGGTGGTGCGCGCCGCGTTGCCCGGGCTGGTCGCCGACATGAGTGCTGATTCCGAGCTCAACGCAAGGGTGATGTCGCGTTTCGCGGATCTGTTCACCGCTGTGCGGGCGCGGCTGGGCGAGGGCGTCGACCGCGGCGAGGTGCATCCCGACATCGACCCGGATCGGCTGATCGAGTTGATCGGTGGAGCAACGTTGTTGCGGCTGCTGCTGCGTCCGGACGAACAACTCGACGATGCCTGGGTGGATCAGACCACCGCCATCCTCGTTCACGGTGTCACCCGAGAGGTAGGGTCGGGCCGGTGACCGGACGACTGGACGGCCGAGCCGCGATCGTCACCGGCGCCAGCCGTGGATTGGGCCGGGCGATCGCTTTGGCGCTGGCGGCTCAGGGCGCGGCGGTCGCGGTGGTTGGTCGCACCGAAAGTGTCTGGGACGAGCGGCTGCCCGGGACTATCGGCGAGACCGTCGCCGACATCGAGTCGGCCGGCGGACGCGCTGTCGCCGTCCGGGCCGACCTGCTGGACCGCGACGATATCACGCGGCTCGTCGGTCAGGCCCGAGATGCGTTGGGCCCCATCACGATTCTGGTCAACAATGCGGCGTTCACCGCGCCGGGCCGTCCGCCGAGGCCAGGGGACGACAAACGCGCCAAGCCGGCAAAAGCTTCGCCGGTTGCGGCCAAACCCGATTGGCCGCCGCTGCTCGGTACACCGCTGGGCGCCTACCGGCGGCACTTTGAGATCGCGGTGTTCGCGGCCTACGAGTTGATCCAGCTGGTCTGCCCCGACATGATCGCCGCGAAGAGCGGCTGGATCATCAACGTCACTTCCGTCGCATCACGGCTGCCGGGTGATGGTCCCTACCCGGACCGCAGCGGCGGCGTGCTGCCTGGCTACGGCGGATCCAAGGCTGCGCTGGAACACTTGACGTGGTGTGCGGCCTACGATCTGCAGGGCCATAACATCGCGGTCAACGCTCTGTCACCGTCCAAACCGATACTGACGCCGGGACTTTCGTACTACGCCCCCGGATTCGATGACGTGGCGCAGGCCGAGGAATTCGCGCGGGCGGCGGTGGAGTTGGCGCTGGTGGATCAGGAGGTCGTAACCGGGCGAACGATCGGTCATCTGCAGGTGCTCGACGGCAGCTTCCGCTCGTACGCCGCACCCTGAGCAGGCCTGATCGGGCTTGTCGGACCCCCGCGCCATACTGCGGTGGTAATCCAATCCTCTTCCGAAGGGATGGCGAGCATGGCCAATGTGGTGAACTATTTCGAAATCGGCACCTCCGACGCCGGCGCCACGAGTGCGTTCTACGGCGGGCTGTTCGGGTGGCAGATCGATCAGTCCGGCGACTATCGCATGATCGACGGCGACAAGGGCGGGGTGTGGGACAGCTCGGCCATGGGCGGCGGGTCGTATGCGATCTTCTACGTCCAGGTCGACGACGTGAAGGCCACTATCGACAAGGCAACCGGACTTGGTGCGAAAGTGGTGGTGCCGTTGACCGACAACGGCCCACTCGAATTCGCTCATTTGCAGGACCCGCAGGGGAACCGGTTTGGCGTATGGCGGCCCAAGGGGTGACTGGCTCAGGGTTGCCCGCCCAGGATTCGGCAGGCTCCTAAGCCGGCTTCGTCGCGGTCACCGCATTGATGATCACCGCGTGCAGCCGGTGCCAGTGCGGGGCGCAGAACCCAGCCCGCAGCAGCAGCCGGCTGGCGCGGGGTCTGGTGCGGGCTTTGCCGCGGCGGCTGGTGAGGATCGTCGGCAGCAGCATCCAGGAGAACTGGTCGACAAGCACCAGCCGGCCACCGGGACGCAGCACGCGGGCGCATTCGCGCAGCCCAGCTTGCTGGTCAGACCAGTGATCGAATGAGGTCGTGCTGACGATTAGGTCGAATGTCTCGTCGGGGTAGCCGATCTGCTCGGCGACGCCGTCGGCGACTGTCAACCGATCGTTTTGGGTAACGGCATTGGCCGTCTTCACCATCGCGGGCGCGGCGTCGATGCCGACAAGCTGTTCGGCATCGGGATAGCGGTCTGCAAGGACGCGCAGCAGATAACCGGTACCGCAGCCCAAATCGAGCACCCGGTTGGGTGCTGCGACAGTAGCCACAGCCAGGCTGGCGGTGCGCTCTGCGATCTCGTGATGGAGGCGACCCCGCCAGCCATGGTCGTAGCTCGCGGCCCGATCGTTGAACTCGCCGACGTCCCGATACGGCACAGGCCTAGTGTGCCACCGGCCCGGGCTGCTCGGCGAGGCGTTTGATGTTGAGTAGTTGCCGGCGAGCCATGATGAGATCGCCGACCGATAGCCCGGGGGTGAGCCAGCGGCTCATGGGCGTAACGATTTTCATCAGCAGCCGTGTTGTCTGGCCGTCCGGTACCAGGACATAAGAGATGCAGGCGCCCATAATTTCGCCGGTGAGCTGCTTGGGCGGCTCGAGGGCGAGGATGCGGCCGAAGCGTCGCGTTGCGGCAGTGGTGAACGGCTCGCCGATCACCGGCTCGGGCAAGCCCATCAACTGCTGCGGCGAGCGATGGCCGAGGTTGTCGATCCAGTCGTAGGAGTATGGCGCGATTCTGATCTGGCCGACCCACGGCCACAACGCTTCTGGTGTGGCGTGGATGGAAACTCCCCGCCATGCCCGCAAAGTCGGCGTGTCGACGAACTCGTCGCATGGGTAGTGCCGGGCGACCTCGTCGTCCGTCACGTTCCAACGATCGCCGATCATCGAATTACCGTGGAGCGGGCGATGCCGCCTTGCCCGCAATGACGCAATTTCGCAGCGCGACTGCGAGCAGTATCGTGCCCATCGCCAGTCCGGCGAACTCGAGCAGGCCGACCATCCTGCCGTCGGCGTGACCGGTGTCGACGATGTGGCTGAGGGAATGCAGAGCCCAGTGCAGTACCGCGAACGCCAATGCACCCACTCGCCAAGTTGGCCACCGCACCGCGGCGAGCAACAGCAGACCGAGCGGCAGCTCGAACGATGCGTTGTCGAAAATGTAGTGGTTGTTACGCGGCCCGAACGCCCCCAGCGTGTCGAAAAACGCGCCCGGCGCCAACAGCATGAACAACCCCATGAGCGTCGAGTACACGCCGAAAGCAATCAGCACTCCAGTTACGAA
>DASZKQ010000524.1:0-4774 GCA_035552835.1 Mycobacterium sp.
TTTATCCGTGCTCAAACCAGTGCCGGCACCAATGATGTCCAGCGGAAAAGCCGTCACGCCGATGGCGCCGAAGGGTATGTCGGCAGCGAAGGTGGCGGCGGCCGCAGGCGCGTCGAGGAAAATCGCAATCAGGTTGCTCAATGTGCTCAGCGGGTCCGTCTGCGCTGGCGCCGCGGCTCCCGTTGCGAGGCTTTGCAACGCGTTGGGTACCGAGGAGAACGCTTGCTGAATCGACGAGACCGTGCTCTGCACGTTGCCCGCCGACGTGCCCGCGGCCTGGGTGGCCGCGGCGGCCTGGGCGGTCGACCCGCCCGGGTTGGTGTTTTGTTGGGGAGGGGTGAACGGTGTCAGTGATGTCGCGGATGCTGACGAAGCTGCGTAGCCGTACATCGCCGCGGAATCCTGCGCCCACATCTCGGCGTATTGCGCCTCGTTGGCCGCAATCGCCTGGGTGTTCCGGCCGAACAGGTTCGTCGCCACCAGCGTCATCAATCGACTGCGGTTTGCCGCAACCATCGGCGGCGGCACCGTCGAGGTGAACGCGGTTTGGTAGGCGGCGGCTGCCGTCTTGGCTTGGGCGGCCGTTTCCTCGGCCTGCGTGGCGGTGGCGTTCAGCCACGCGACGTAGGACGCGGCCGCGGCTGCCATCGACGTGGATGCCGGGCCCAGCCAGGGCCCGGCGGTCAATCCCGAGACCACCGATTGATACGAGTTGGCCGCCGAATGTAGCTCGGCGGCCAGTCCCTCCCAGGCCTCGGCGGCGGTGAGCATTGGCGCCGACCCGGGGCCGGTATACATTCGAGTGGAGTTAATCTCCGGCGGATAAATCCCGAAATCCATTGCTAAGCCACCCCTCTAGTTCGCCGCGATCGAGTTGGCCCAGTCGGTGGCGCGACAAGCCCCGACACTGGGCCGGGCGGCGGTTACGAACAGCTCGCGCCCGGCCGCGGCTGTGCCAGTGACTGCTGGGTGAATGGTGGCATGCGCCAAGGCTTTTGTCGCCTCTCGGCCCGGCGCGTCGTCAGCTGACGCCAGAATCGCCGGGGGCATCACGACGGTCGCATTTGCACCGCTCACCGCGCCGACAATGCGTGGCAAAATCACCGCCTGCCGTGCTAGACATTCGGGCTCACCGGCCTCAGAAACCATCGCCCTTCCTTTCCGGATAATGGTCGGGCAAACCACCTAATTCGTTACATCTGGTTGTGGTTTGGGGCGCCCACCAGCACATGCCTTGACCGCTGGGCAACCTCATTATCGACTTTTGACGGAAGGTAGCCAAATTTATAACGCATTCTTAACGGCGTTTTGTGGCGACGATCACTGGCATTTCTCAGGTTTACGGATTTGTCGCCATCGCGTGCGGGATGGCCGCGGTGCGACATCCGCTTTCGCCCCCTGGTTCGATAACCTGCCTGCAGTCGGACCCGATTCTAAGCAGCGCGTCCTGTGAGGTAGCTGGCAGCGACTTGGGCGTTAGCTGTCAGCGTCAACCGGTCTTTGCTTGGCGGACGTCGAGCGGGACGTCTTGGCCCTGTTTGTCTGGTTGACCACCCTCGCCCTCGCGGGGGCCTTTCTCGCCGGTCTCCGGTTGCCGGAGCGGCAGCCCCCTGCGCAACGTGCCCAGCAATTCCCGGTACGGGCCGACGAGGTAGACAGTGTCGCCTCCTCGAAGCCGGTCATCCCGGCGTGGGCGCAGCTGGAGCGGTCCGTCCTGCCGATTGAAGGCGATGACGCGAATTTGGGTGGACATCTCGAACATCTGCAACCCGTCGAGGTCGCTGCCGGGCGCCACCCGCATTGCGCCGACCATGAAGGAACTCTGCCCGACGGAAAACGTCCCAAGCACCTCCAGGCCGCTCGCGGCGCCAATGAACCAGGGTGCGGCCAGTTCGACGGTGGACCGGACGTTATCGAACCCGAACCGCTTGGCGACCGCGAAGCCGAGCGCCCGGTCATACACCCGCAGCACAAGTGGAACCTGGGCCCGCCGGTTGATCTCGGGCAGCACCCGTGGTCCCAACATCTCGGCCAGGATGATCCCGGTCTCGATGTTGATCATGTCGTCGCGGGTCACTACGGCCACCGCACGGGCGCGATCCACCCGTGCTGATTCCAGTGTCTGAATCAGCGTGGCGTCCCCGAAGATCACCGGCACGTCGAGTTCGTGCGCCACCGACAAGAAGCGGTTCTCCTCGTTACGCTCGATCACCGCAACGTCGTGTCCGGCGGTGACCAGATCGCTGACGACCCGGATCCCGAGCTCGCTGAGCCCGACGACGATGATGTGGTTGCGCAGGTGACGCGCCCGCGGGCGCGCGGCAGCCGCGACGAAGCGCTGCGACAGCAACACGTCGGCGATGAACGCGACGAGCAAAGCAATTGTGGTCGCTCCGCCGAACATCAACATGGCAGCGAAGAGGCGTAGCCACGTCACCTGATGGCCGAAGCTGAAGTCGCCGTAGCCCGTTGTCGTGATCGTTTCGACGGTGAAGTACAGCGCGTCAATCCACGACATCCGCGGGCGTTGGTAGTTGTAATGCAACACGGCCATTGAGGTGACAAGCAGGATGCCCGCGGCCGCCAACGCCGGATAAAACGCCGGGTTGAAGTCATTGAGCACTACCCGGATGGCGTCGAGTACTCGCCGCAGCCGGGGGCGCCGTGCGCGCGTCCCGGTCGGCTGCCGGACCTTCAAGCCGCGGTCGGCCGCCTCGTCAGCGGTCCCGATCATCACCGTCCAGTCACCGGCGTATACCTCCTCATTCCGAGTCGGACACGCCACCACCTCGCCGGTTGTGGGTGAGTTCTCTCCGCGAATGATTGCTACCGGTGCCAATTCGCCGTAGATCTCGCGCAGCGTCCCGTCGCGGGGTGCTTCGCTGCCGGAGGCGACGAATTTGGTGCCGGCGGCCTCAAACGGGTGGGTGGTGTGCGTCAGGCAGGCTTCGACGACCGACGGCGCCGCGATTTCCGCGACGTTGAAGATTGCACCGGGTCCGTTCTCGTCAGCCACTGCTTCGCGCAGCACGTCGTTGGTCAGCCGCGCCACCACACGCAGCTTCGGGTTGGCTCTTCTTGCCAGCAGCGCGATTTCGAGATTTGTCGCGTCGTCATCGCCAGCACAGACAACGGCGATGGCGCGCGCGACCTCGGCGCGGGCGAGCTCGCGAGCGACGCCGACGTCGGCAAGCTCGCTGTTGTCCAGCTTGACAACACGCGCGCCAGCCCTTCTCAGCTCATCGATGATCATCGTGGCCAGCGCATCGTCACCGCTGACAATGAAGTGATGATGCATACTCTCATCCGCCACTCGGGAATACCTAATCGCGATCGAGTGCAAGACTCAGCGCGGGGAGGCACCCGCTTTGCCGATGCCGTTACTAGTAGAGGCTACACCACGGCTTTGAGTCGTCCGGCCGTAACACCCAACGTTGCTGGCACTGAAATTCGCTCATCGCATTAGGGCGACTGTGCGGTGCCCGCGGCTCGTGCGACTAGAGCTTAAAGCTGTTCCTGCACAGGATCATTCGCTTCGCAGCGACGGCGTCGTATATCGGCGTGAGCCGAAAAGCACTGCGGCGGTCGGTGCGTCGTCGTGTTGAACCTGAGCATGACTTAACAAAACTTAGTCGGCTTTCGGTTTCCTCTAATAAACGACCGCGCCACTCATGCCTCGAAGCGATACCCCATGCCCGCCTCGGTCAGCAGGTGGTTCGGATGCGATGGGTCATCCTCGAGCTTGCGTCTCAGCTGCGCGAGAAAGACACGCAGATAATGGGTTTCCTTCGCATACTTCGGTCCCCAGACCTCTCTGAGTAACTCCTCGCGCCCGACCAGCTTGCCGCGGTTGCGCACCAGCATTTCCAGCATTCCCCACTCCGTCGGCGTCAGGTGGACTTCGGTGCCGTTCTTGATCACCTTTTTCGCCGAGAGGTCGACGATGAACGACTTGGTTTCCACCACTGGATTGTCCGCGCCAGTGGCCACTGCTGCTCGTCGCACCGCGGCGCGCAACCGGGCGAGCAGTTCGTCCATGCCGAACGGCTTCGTCATGTAATCGTCGGCACCTGCGTCGAGTGCTCCCACCTTGTCAGCGGAATCGGTGCGCGCTGACAGCACGATAACCGGAGCTGTCATCCAACCGCGCAGCCCGGCGAGCACGTCGATGCCGGATATGTCGGGCAGCCCGAGATCCAGGATCACGACGTTGGGCGGCTGCTCGGCGGCGACTGCCAATGCGCGCGCGCCGCTTGCGGCGGTGACTACTTCGTAGCCGCGCACCGACAAGTTGATGCGCAGTGCCCGCAGGAGCTGCCGGTCGTCATCGACGACAAGTACGCGAGTCATGACTGCGGCTCCGGCGTCGGGGTCATGCGCCGCTCCTCAGCATCGCTTCGCTCTGCATCGTCGGCGGCGCGGGTGCGGCCAGCTCCATCGCGATGGTCGACCCACCGCCGGGAGTGTCGGTCGCTTGGATGGTGCCGCCCATCGCCTCGACGAACCCCTTCGCCACCGACAGGCCGAGGCCCAGACCGGTGGTGTTGTCGGTGTCGCCCAGCCGCTGGAACGGTTCGAACATCTGCTCGGCAGCGTCGCGGGCAACGCCCGGCCCCTCGTCGACGACATTGATCAGCACCCGATCGGCGACTTGGGCGGCATTGACCCGCACCAAGCTGTCCGGCGCGTAGCGCAGCGCGTTGTCGATGAGGTTGGACAGCACCCGATCAAGCAACCCCGCATCGGCCATCACGACTGTGCCACCCACATCCAC
>DASZKQ010000525.1:0-9563 GCA_035552835.1 Mycobacterium sp.
AGTTCGTCGAAGTGCACTGGTCGCCCTGGGGTGAGGCGTACGTGACGCCGGTGGAGCCGGATCTGGTCGGCGTGGCGATTCTGTCGCGGCACCGGCCCGACCTCGCCTGGTTTCCTCGGCTGGCAGCCCATTTGGGCGGCGTGGCGCCCGGGCAGCCGCGCGGCTGCGGTCCGCTGCGCCAGGTGGTTTCCCGCCGGGTCGCCGGCCGGGTGTTGTTGGTCGGCGACGCAGCGGGATACGAGGATGCGCTGACTGGCGAGGGCATCAGCCTCGCCGTCAAACAAGCCGGCGCCGCGGTGGCCGCGATCGCCGACGAGGCACCGTCGTCCTACGAGGCGGCGTGGCGCCGGATCACCCGCGACTACCGGTTGCTCACCCGCGCGCTGGTGCTGGCCACCGCGCCGCGAGTGCGCCGAAGCGCGGTCGTGCCGGCGGCCGCCCTGCTTCCCGGCGTCTTCGGCCGGGCGGTGAACACACTGGCGCGCTGAAGTGCAGACTGGCGATCACGAGTGTGGTTGTGCTCCAGCGGGTTTCTCGGCCGCTCCCACGTATTCGCCCAAATATCGGCCCCCGAGCCAGCTTCGGGCCTCGGTCAGCTCGATGGTGAAGCCGGAAAGGTTGCGTTTGCGGAATGAGCGGCGCGGAGCGAACGGGTTCATTCTGGTCGTGTACTCAAGCCCGGCGACGGCCGGCCGCTGGGACGCCCCATGCTTCGGCAACGGCCGGTAGCCGACATCTTCGAGAAGTCTGGAAAGCTCGGCGGGTCTTGGGAACCGGCGGAAGTCGTGATTTGACTTATACAGGCCGGACACAAACAACGGGCCGATGCTGACGAAGGCTAGCCAGGTGTACAGATTCCGGTCTGGCGCCACATAAAATACCCGCCCGCCAGGCTTGAGCGCACGATGGACATTGGCCAGCACCGTGCGGTGCTCCCCACAGTGGTCGAGTATTCCGTGCATGTAGACCACGTCGAACTGTTCGCTGGGTAGCACGTTTTGATCGCGGATGTCGCCGACATGGAATTGAACGTTCGCGATGTCGGTGAAGGACCGCCTTGCTGCCCGGATGGCTTTGTAGTCGACGTCGAAGCCATCGATTTCCCACTCCCGTAGCCGAGGGTCTAGCTTGAGCAAACCACGGAGGGCGTTACCGCTGCCGCAGCCGGCCACCGCCATGCGCGGACGCTCGGTTCCCGCGAACTCGGGTAAATAGTCGCGCAGGAATCGCCAAGCGGCGCAGTCGATTTTGCTGACCAGCTGTTCGGTGAACCGCCAGTGCGCGCTGGCCTGGGCTTGGGCGAAGTAGCGCACACCGCGTTCGATCGTGCCGTTGTGGACTCTGGTGAGGAGCTTGTCCAGCCAGGAATAGCCGTAATCTGGCTCGCCGCTGGCTTCGTTGCGCCGCTCGCGGTGTAGGAAGTCGAAGTATGCCCGCTCTTCGACGTCGAGCGGCGCGGTCCACGAGTGCGCCCCATTTAAGACGCGCTCACGGATCCATGAGTCCACGACCCTGCCGTACACCTCGGTCTCGAAGAGCATGAGCTGATGTCCACCGCCAGGCATCACAAAGAGGTCTTTGGGCCCGCCGATGCGCTCGAAGCAGGCCCGGGCATGGTCGGAGCCGACGATCTCGTCGTACTCGCCGCAGGCAATCAGGACGGGCTTCGCATTGGCCGCGGCCGGCTCAGTCGGCCGGTAGTTGAAGACGGAGTGGTAGCTCTTGAAGCCATACGACCACACGTAAAGCGGGTCAGCCAGCTTCTCGGGCAACAGATCTGGGTCCTCTTGATAGGCAGCTTTGAAGTCGATGAACCGGCGTAGCGGTACCCGAACCCGGTCGCCAAGAGCTCGGGCCACCCGAGTCATGACCGTCGAACGCATCAATCGAATCGCACGGTTCATCTGTAGCTCGTCGTTCAGCAAGACGTTCATGCACACGGCTCCGGCGACGCGTGGGCAGCGGGCAAGCGCATGGAATGCAACTTCCCCGCCCTGGCTGGCCCCGTGCAGCACTACTGGAAGGCCGGTGCTTTCGCCCGCGTGATCGCACACCGCGCGAACGTCCTCGAGGAAGTCTTCGAAGGTGAAGATGCCTCGAGGGCCGGGAGTGCGTCCATGACCAGTCAGGTCGAAAGCCCAGACCGACGCCGGAAAGTGTCGCCGGAATTGCTCGGCGAAATCGTGGTAGACCGCGCTGTAGCCTGCGGTGCCGTGCACCAGGACCAGCACGTACTCGGCGTTGGGATGCTCGTAGCGTTTCAGGAAGAGCGGCTTGCCTTTGCTTCCTGCAACCCAGCCGTCGACTGGGGCCTCAACCGCACCTTCGGGGTTGACGATGGTCATGGCGCTGGGTGCTCCGTTCCTTGAGCGATGAGATGGTTGATCAACAGTCGGACATGGACGTCGAAGCCGGCCCGGAACCCAGATTGGTCAGTGGTGAACGGGCGGCGCATCGCCATCCCAAGGAGGAACGTCTCGATGAGTTCAACGGATACGTCGCTCTCGGCTCCGGGGGCCAACTCTTCGATGAAGCGGACAACGTTGCGCCGTTGGGTTTGCTGGTAGTCCGAATAGGCTCGTCGAAGTGACTCGTTGTGGTTTGCCGCCGCAGCGAATTCCACCACGAACATCGCTGCGCGCAGATTGTTGACAAAGAGCGCGTAGAGCAGTTCGGCCGCGGCATCGAGTCGCTGCGCGGCAGTTCCCTGTTGCGGTAGTTGGTCGAATGCCGTCGAGAACATGTCAGCGGCCATCTGTCCGATCGCCGATTGGATCAGCCGTTCTTTGGTGTCGAAGTGGTGGTGAAGCAGGGGTTGTGAGACACCTGCGCGCGCAGCGATCCGTTTCATCGAGGATTTCTCGTAGCCGAAGTCGCAGAAGCACTCCAAAGCCGCCGCGAGGATGCGCGGTCGGGCGTTCGTCGAAGCCGGTGGACCCAGCGCCGTTGTTGTCAACAAGACCTCCGTTGTCCTTGTCGCTGGTTCACGTTACAGTAGCTGACTGATCGATCAGTTAGTAGGGAAAAGCGACAGATCATCGGAAAGGCCCGACGGGGAGAGGTCCTACAACGCTGTGCCGGGAGATAGACGGGTCACGCTCACTTTCGACAACGGACCCACGCCCGGTGTGACCGATCGGGTTCTCGACTTACTCGCGGAGAGGTCGCTTCGCGCGATCTTTTTCGTCGTCGCCGACCGCGTAGACGCAGACCCGGCCGCGCACGCGCAGCTCACCAGAATGGTTCGGGATTGCCACCGGGTGGGCAATCACTCGCTCACTCACGGCCGGCCGCTGGGCGAACTGCGTGAACAGGAAACCATCACCGAAATCGCCACGGCGCACGACATTCTGCGGGAATTTACCGGCGAGAACTTCCTCTTCCGTCCGTGGGGCACCGAAGGACAACTAGACCGACGGTGCCTTAACCGCACTGCGGTCAATTATCTGGTGAGCGGGAAGCACACCTGCGTGCTGTGGAACAGCGTGCCGCGCGACTGGGTGGATCCGGTCGGGTGGATCGACCGGGCGCTAGCCGATGTCCGGGCGCGAGAACACACCGTGGTGGTAGTCCACGACCTGCCGACCGGGGCCATGGACCATCTCCCGCGCTTTCTCGATGCACTGGAACGCACCGGGGCAGCAGTGACGGGCGAGCTGCCCGACGAGTGCGTGCCGATCATCGATGGGCGCATCGTTAGTCCCTTAGACCACCTGATGCCCACCTGATGCCGCTGTGACGTTTTCGCCTCAGCGCGCCTTCCAGACCGGCGGGCGTTTTTCGGCGAACGCCAACGGGCCTTCTTTAGCGTCCTCGGATCTCAGCACTATGCCGAATTCGCGTTGGGTACGCGCCCAGCCTGGTTCCTCGTCGGGGATGACGCCGTTGTCGGCACCGTAGGCGATCCGCTTGCTGGCCTGCACCGACAACGGCGCGTTCACCGTGACCCGCTCGGCCAGCGCGAGCGCGGCCTCCAGCACGCTGCCGTCCGGGACGACCTGGTTGATCAGGCCCCACTTGGCGGCCTCGGCAGCGCTGATCGGCTCACCGGTGAGCACCATCTCGAGCGCGATCTTGCGCGGCAGTTGATGCACGATCCGGAACACCCCGCCGGCAGCGGCAAACAGCCCGACCTTGACCTCCGGCAAACCGAACGTCGCGCTTTCGCAGGCCACCACCAAATCACTGGCCAAGGCCAGCTCGGTGCCGCCGCCCAGCGCGGTGCCGTTGACCGCCGCGATGGTCGGCTTGTCGATGAAGTGGTGGACGTAGCCGGCGAAGCCCCATTCGCCGTGGTCCGGATGATACAGATTCTCGCGGCGCGAAATCGCCTTGAGATCTGCTCCGGCACAAAAGGATTTGTCGCCGGCGCCGGTGATCACGACCGCCCGCACCTCGTCGTCGTTTTGGGCTTGCTCGAGCGCGTCGCCGACGGCGGTACTCACCGCGCCGTTGACCGCGTTGCGGGCCTCCGGGCGGTTGATTGTGATCACCAGGACATTGCCGCGCCGCTCGGCCAGCGCCGCAGGCACTGTTTGGGTCACAGCAGCTCCACGATGGTGGCGTTGGCCTGACCACCGCCCTCGCACATCGTTTGCAAGCCGTAACGAATTCCCTTGTCCCGCATGTGGTAGAGCATCGTGGTCATGATCCGGGCCCCGGATCCGCCGAGCGGATGGCCGAGCGCGATCGCGCCGCCGTTGGGGTTCAGCTTCTTCTCGTCAGCTCCGATGTCCTTCAGCCACGCCAGCGGCACCGGCGCGAACGCCTCGTTGACTTCGAAAACCCCAATGTCCTCCGGCTTCAGGCCGGAGCGCTGCAACGCCTTCTGGGTCGCCGGGATCGGCGCGGTCAGCATGATGACCGGGTCGGCGCCGGCCAGGGTGGCGGTGTGCACCTTGGCGATCGGGTTGAGTTTCAACGACTTCGCCTTCTCCGCCGACATGAACAGCAACGCGGCCGACCCGTCGGAGATCTGGCTGGAGTTTCCAGCGTGAATCACGCCGTCCTCCTTGAAGGCGGGCTTCAGCTGAGCCATCTTCTCCATCGGCGTGCCCCGGCGGATGCCCTCATCCTTGAGCACCACGTTCCCGTCTTGGTCCTTGATGGCAACAATCTGGTCATCGAATGCGCCGGAATCTTGTGCAGCCGCGGCCTTTTCGTGAGAGCCGAGGGAAAACTCGTCGAGCGTGATCCGGTCGAGTCCCCACTGCTCGGCGATCATCTCCGCGCCGATGCCCTGGTTGGGGATCGCGCCGTGATAGCGGTCCAGGAAGCCCTGCGAAAACGGCCTGCCGCCGTTGGCCAGCGAGGACCCCATCGGTGTCCGCGACATCGACTCCACACCGCCGGCGACGACGACGTCGTAGTGCCCGGCGATCACCCCGGCGGCGGCGAAGTGAATCGACTGTTGGCTAGACCCGCACTGACGGTCGACGGTGACACCGGGAACGGTTTCCGGCCAGCCGGCGGTCAGCAACGCGGTGCGCCCGATGTCGAGCGCCTGCTCGCCGGCCTGCATGACGCATCCCCAAATCACGTCGTCGACGATCTCGGGGTCGACGCCGGCCTTCTCGACGAGTCCGTTGAGGACCTGCGCGGACAGGTCGGCGGGGTGTACGCCGGACAGCCCGCCGTTGCGTTTCCCGATCGGTGAACGGACCGCTTCGACGATGACGGCTTCAGCCATGACTTCTCCTTTTGAAAACCCCTAGCGACATGATGGTTGTGCGTCGATTGTTGACCAACCCGTTGGACGGCTCGCCACGGGGGTGCTCGGCCGGCAGGTAGCGTCGGGAGTCATGTCTCGCATTGTCGTCATCGGCGGCCACGGCAAGGTCGCGTTGCACCTGGCTCGGGTCTTGACTGAGCGGGGCGATGAGGTGACGTCGGTCTTCCGTAATACCGACCACGCCGAGGACGTCGCGGCGACGGGTGCCCGTCCGGTCGTCGCGGATATTGAGACGCTGGACACCGACGCGCTGGCCGAGCTGTTGGCCGGATACGACGCGGTGGTGTTCTCCGCCGGGGCCGGTGGCGGCAACCCGGCCCGCACCTATGCCGTCGACCGCGACGCCGCGATCCGGGTGATCGATGCCGCCCGCCAGGCCGGCACGCGTCGTTTCGTCATGGTGTCGTACTTCGGCGCGGGACCGGACCACGGTGTAGCCGAGGACAATCCGTTCTTCCCCTATGCCGAGGCCAAGGCGGCCGCCGATGCCCACCTTCGGGCCAGCGACCTCGATTGGACCGTGCTGGGGCCGGGCCGACTCACGCTCGAACCGGCCACCGGCCGGATCGCCGTCGGCACCGCCGGCGAGGTCTCCCGGGAAGACGTCGCGCTGGTGGCAGCCGCCGTGTTGAGCGATGACACTTCAGCGATCCGCCGGACCATCGAATTCAACAACGGAGACCTGCCCATCGCCGAGGCGCTGGCCGCGGGGTAATCTGCACTACGCAGCTGGTTTGCCGCCGCCCCACAGGTGTCGGCATCGAGCGAAGGCATGTTAGGAGTGCTTCGTAAGAGGGAACCCGGTGAAAGTCCGGGACTGTCCCGCAGCGGTATGCAGGAACGACCGCCGTCACAAGCACTGGTTACCCGACCGGGAAGCGACGGCCAGTAGGAGCACCACCGGAATGTGTGCCTGCAAGTCCGAAGACCTGCCGGCTGTGCCGGGCGCGCCGCGCCTGGCGGCTCATCGCCTCGTGGAATGGGCGTACGGCTGTCCTGGTTGCAGGAGTGTGCTGGCGGCACAACGCAACCGGATCGGCTTCGCGTCCGCTGGCGGTGACCACCCGTCGATTAAAGGACCAACTCGTGACCGCAACACCGTTTACCGCCACCGTCACCGGCTCCCCGCGCATCGGCCCGCGAAGGGAACTCAAGCGAGCCACCGAGGGCTACTGGGCGGGCCGGACCAGCCGATCAGAGCTGGAGAACGTCGCCGCCACGCTGCGCCGCGACACCTGGTCGCAGCTGGTCGCCGCCGGCTTGGACTCGGTGCCGGTTAACACCTTCTCCTACTACGACCAGATCCTTGACACCGCCGTGCTGCTGGGAGCGCTGCCGGCCCGGGTGCAAAGCGTCTCCGACGACTTGGACCGGTACTTCGCGGCTGCCCGCGGCACTGAGGACATCGCACCGCTAGAAATGACAAAGTGGTTCGACACCAACTACCACTACATCGTCCCGGAGATCGGACCAGACACTAAGTTCTCGCTGCACCCCGAGAAGGTGCTGGCTGAGCTCAAAGAGGCTCGCGAGCTTGGGGTTCCGGCGCGTCCAGTGATCATCGGCCCGCTCACCTTCCTGTTGCTGAGCAAGGCGGTCCGTGGTGCGGGCGCACCGGTGCAGCGGCTCGACGAGCTGGTCCCCCTTTACTCCGAACTGCTTTCGCTGTTGGCCGACGACGGTGCCGAGTGGGTGCAGCTGGACGAACCAGTACTGGTGACCGACATCTATACCGACGCGGCCGCGCTGGCGGAGAAGGTGTACAACACGTTGGGATCGGTGCAGAAGCGGCCCGCGATTTACGTGGCCACCTACTTCGGCGACCCCGGTAGCGCAGTGCCCGCGCTGGCTAGCACACCCGTCGAGGCGATCGGCGTGGACCTGGTCCGCGGTGCCGACACCGCAGTGGCGTCCGTTCCTGGGCTCGCCAACAAGACGCTGGTGGCTGGAATCGTCAACGGGCGCAACATCTGGCGCACCGACCTGGAGGCGGCGCTGGGCCGACTGGCCAGCCTGCTCGGCTCGGCGGGGGCAGTTGCCGTGTCTACGTCGTGCTCGACGCTGCACGTGCCGTATTCGCTGGAGCCGGAAACCGATCTGGACGACGCGCTGCGCAGCTGGCTGGCCTTCGGCGCCGAAAAGGTACACGAGGTGGCCACTTTGGCACGCGCACTGCGCGATGGCCGCGACGCCGTTGCCGAGGAGATCGAGGCATCCAACGCCGCGGTCAAGTCCCGTCGCTCAGATCCGCGGCTGTACAACAACCAGGTGCGTGCCCGCATCGACTCGATCACCAAATCGGGCACCGAACGCGGGCCGGCGGCAGAGCGCCGCGAGGCGCAGAACGCGCGGCTGCACCTCCCGCCGCTGCCGACCACCACGATCGGGTCCTACCCGCAGACCTCGGCGATTCGCAAAGCGCGGGCGGCTCTTCGGTCCGGTGAGATCGACAAGGGAGAGTACGAGCGTCGGATGAAGCAGGAGATCGCCGACGTCATCACGTTGCAGGAGGACCTCGGCCTGGACGTGTTGGTGCACGGCGAGCCGGAACGCAACGACATGGTGCAGTACTTCGCCGAGCAGCTGGACGGCTTCTTCGCCACCCAGAACGGCTGGGTGCAGTCCTACGGCAGCCGCTGCGTCCGTCCGCCGATCCTGTACGGGGATGTCGCGCGGCCCCACCCGATGACGGTCGACTGGATCACCTATGCGCAGTCGCTGACCGACAAACCGGTCAAGGGCATGCTTACCGGTCCTGTTACGATTTTGGCCTGGTCGTTCGTCCGTGACGACCAGCCGCTGGCCGACACCGCCAACCAGGTGGCGCTTGCTATTCGCGACGAGACCGTGGACCTGCAGTCGGCCGGTATCGCGGTGATCCAGGTCGACGAGCCCGCCCTGCGGGAACTGCTACCGCTGCGCGACGCCGACAAGGCGGCCTATCTGGACTGGGCGGTGGGTTCGTTCCGGTTGGCAACCTCCGGCGTGGCCGATTCGACGCAGATCCACACGCACCTGTGCTACTCGGAGTTCGGCGAGGTGATCGGCGCGATCGCCGACCTGGATGCCGACGTCACGTCCATCGAGGCGGCCCGTTCGCACATGGAGGTGCTCGACGATCTGAACTCGGTCGGCTTCGCGAACAGCGTGGGACCCGGCGTCTACGACATCCACTCGCCGCGGGTGCCCAGCACCGACGAGATCGCCAAGTCACTGCGGGCTGCGCTGAAAGCCGTTCCCGCCGAACGACTGTGGGTCAACCCTGACTGCGGTCTGAAAACCCGCAATCCCGACGAGGTCTCGGCGTCGCTGACCAATCTGGTCGCAGCGACCAAGAAAGTGCGGGCCAGCGCCTAGGCACTAGTCAAGCTTCTCTCGGCACTAGTCAAGCGGTCACGTCGCTGCGTTGCCCTTGTCGCAGGTTTTCAGCGACGGCAGCAGACGTGGCAGCGTTTGGCAGCATTCCATGACTCGCTTCGCCTAGGTCACCGACCTTTCGTTCCGTGAAGTGCATCGTCAATCCCATAGGCTGCGCCGAGGGCTGTGGCCGCCTCCTCGTCGGCGGCGGTTGCGCACAGCGAACGCCGAAGGTTCGAAATTGCTCCCTATGTCCCTGCCGGATCAGGTCGGCGGTCGTCGGCGTGGCTGAGAAGATGACGGATCACTGCCACCGCGGGCGTTAAGCCCATATCACACAACGAATCACGTCAGATGATCGGTTTCAACATAGTGCAGCTTGCGGGTTCATTCCGAATGCGGCAGCAACGAGCGCGGCGTCCATGGTGCTGATGAGGTCGACCCTGAGCAATGATCAGAACCTGTGGGCCGGCCA
>DASZKQ010000526.1:0-8637 GCA_035552835.1 Mycobacterium sp.
GGCCCAGCACCGCGGGGCCATCCAGAATGAGGATGCGCTGTATGTCTGATTCCAATACGGCGTCGAGGAACGCCTCGAAGCCGCGGGCCAGCACGTCGAGGTCATCGGTCGCATCCTGCGCGGCTGCCATCGACGCGGCCATCAACTCGGTGTGCGCATGCTCGAAAACCGCCTCGAAAAGTGCCGTCTTAGTGGGGAAGTGATGATAAAGCGCTCCGGTAGTTACTCGAGCGGCGCGTGCCAAATCCTCCACGGAGGTCTGCCGAAATCCTTTCTGGCCGAACAACTCCCGGCCTGCACGGACCAGCGAATCCCGGGTCTGCGCGACCTGCTGGGCGCGCAACGACGACGACTGCGGTGTCGACTCGGACATCCCTCCCACTTCCTGCAACGGATCGCTTCAGCCTATTGACATAGTGATGCTATGTGGCATAGTGACACTATCTTAAGTCAATCAGCCGGAAGGTTGCTCGTGATGAAAACTGTCCCTGCCGCGTCTGCTGGACCCGTCGACGAAGTCCGGCGCGCTGGCGCTCACGCCAGGGCCGCGCTTGCCGAGGCAGTCGCTTGCAGCGCGCAACTGTGGCGAGGCATTGCCGACTCGGCAGCGCCGGTACCGGGGCTCACGTGGACAGCCGGTCAGACAGCGGCGCACGTGATCGGCGATATGCGCGAATACACCGAGGCGCTGACCAGGCATGTGAACGGCGACCGCGCTGCGATCAACATCCCGGAAGGGTCGCCGGCACAGGCCAGGACTGCGGTCAATGACCGGCACCTGATCGACGTTCCCGAGCGCGACCTGCGCCGACTCGCCGGCATGCTGGAAGAGACCGCCGCGAGCTACCTTGCCGTCGCCACTGATATCGGGGCCATCGATGCATCCGACGGCGTCGCGGTCCTCACCGCCGACGGCCTGGTCCTCGAACCAGCCGTGATGACCTGCTTGCTGCTGGGCGAGCAGCTGGTTCACGGTCTGGATATCGCGCGTGCCGGGCATCGGCCGTGGAGCATTGGCCGCGACGACGCGCTGCTGGTCATACCCGCTGTGCTTTCGCTTGCGCCGAAATACCTGCGGCCCTCGCGCACCAAGGGCCTCAACATCAGCTTCGAAGTAAGGATGCGCGGCGGCTGTCGTTATCGGATGGCAATCACCGACGGCACAGGTGTCGTGACGGCGGCGGGGGAGAAGGCCGATTGTGTGATCACCGCCGATCCGGTCACCTTCCTGCTCATCGGTGTCGGCCGAATTCCGCAGTTGCCCCAACTTCTTCGCGGCAGGCTGCGGGCCGGCGGGCGCAAGCCCTGGTTGGCCGGCAAGTTCGGCGCCCTGCTGGCCAGCCCTTAGCGGTGCTGCGCGGACCGGTTCCGCTCACCGCCCCGTCGCTACAGTGGAAACGGTGACGTCGGTGGTGGTGGTGGGCAGCGGATTTACCGGCTTCGAGTGTGCACGGCGGCTGGCCCGCCGATTACGCAGATCAGACGTCGAGGTCACGATCATCTCGCCGATCGACTACATGCTGTACACGCCGCTGCTACCCGACGTGGCGGGTGGGGTCGTCGATCCGCGGTTCGTGACAATCCCGCTGGCGGGGACGCTCAACGGGGTGCGCAAAGTGCGCGGGCGAGTCGACAGCGTCGACCTCGAGCAGCACCGGCTGCAGTTCACCGATTTGGAACAGCGCTCATGCGAACTGTCATGGGACCGGCTGGTGTTGACACCCGGGTCGGTCACCCGCCTGTTCGATATACCTGGATTAGCCTATTACGCAAGGGGTTTGAAGTCGACAGCTGAGGCGCTCTACCTGCGTGACCATGTTCTCGAGCAGTTGGAGTTGTCCTGCCTCGAAGACGCCGCCGAGCTCACGCAAGCCCGACGCACGATCGTGGTGGTGGGGGCGTCCTATTCCGGTACGGAACTGGTCGTGCAGCTTCGTGCGCTGGCCGACGCCGCAGCCAAGCAGATGAGCTTTGACGCGTCCGACGTGAAATTCGTGCTGCTTGACCTTGCCAAGCAGGTGATGCCCGAGGTCGGTGAGAAGTTGGGCGCTCGCGCGATGCGAGTGTTGCGGCGCCGCGGAGTCGATGTGCGGCTGGGCCTGACACTCAACGAAGTCCATTCGGATCACGTTGTGCTAAGCGACAACTCGCGGATAGACACCCGAACTGTCGCATGGGTCACCGGGGTAACCGCCGCTCCGCTGATCCAGACGCTGGGTCTGCCGACCGAGAAAGGCCGGCTAAAGGTGCAGACCGACTTCCAGGTGCCCGGGCATCCCGACGTGTTCGCGGCTGGCGATGCCGCCGCGGTACCCGACGTCACCCAACCTGGCAAGATCACACCGCCCACCGCGCAGCATGCGATTCGCCAAGGAAAGGTGTTGGCGCACAACGTCGCCGCCAGCCTCGGGCACGGCAAGAAGCGAGAGTACAAGCACCGCAACATGGGTTTGGTAGTCGACCTTGGGCCTCACCAGGCCGTGGCGAATCCGCTGAAAATCCAGCTTTCCGGCTACCCGGCTAAATTCGTCACCCGTGGGTATCACCTGTACGCCATTCCCCGAGCCGTCAACCGCTGGGCGGTTGCGATGGCCTACCTGACCGACATCTTCGCCGCACGGACACTGGTGTCGTTGGGACTGTCGACACAAGGCGACGCCGAATTCTCGACCAGCGAAGGCATTCCGCTGCCGAAGACGGACTGACGAGTGCCTAGAGGTCGAGGATGAGCCGCTGTCCCTTTGTGGCACGCGATATGCAGACCAGCATCATTCCGTCGGTGCGCTCGGGATCGGTGAGCAGCGTGTCGCGATGGTCGACGCGGCCATCGAGCACCCGGGTACGGCAGGTTCCATAGCAGCCCTGTCGGCACGAGTACGGCGGCCAGATGTCAGCCCGCTGCAACGCCGACAGCAGGGTCTCCTCGGCACCAACCCGCACCGTGGTGCCCGTCGAGGCGACGCTGACGCTGAACTCTTCGCCGTCGATCACCGGAGCCGCGGCGAACTGCTCGAAATGCAACTCGCGTTGTCGCGGCCCGCGAGCTGGGCACGAATCGCCGTCAACATCGGCGCGGGTCACCGGCGCATGGTCAAGCTCGACTCGGTGTCCGGCGTTACCGACACGGTCACTTCCTGGTTGGATGCTTAAGCATTCCTGGGAGTTAGGTTTCGCCGATGCAATTTGTGGTGGCAGCGTATGGAAGTCGCGGTGACGTTGAGCCGTGCGTGGCTGTCGGTCGGGAGCTGCTGCGCCGCGGGCATGACGTG
Source organism: Mycobacterium sp. (assembly GCA_035552835.1). Classification (GTDB taxonomy): domain Bacteria; phylum Actinomycetota; class Actinomycetes; order Mycobacteriales; family Mycobacteriaceae; genus Mycobacterium. Next base: position 3,270 of record DASZKQ010000526.1, read on the forward strand.
CGCATGGCAGTTCCGCCGAACCTGCTTGGCTTCATCGAGTCGGCAGGGCTTGCTGGAGTCGCCTACGGGCCGGACTCGCGTGAAGAGATGAACCCGGGCTCGGATTTGATCCGCAATATAGCGCCGAAGATGCAGAATCCGATCAGCGTGGTGCCCGAAATTGTCGAGCATGTCACCCAGGTCAAGGTGCAGAAGGGCGCGACGCTATTGGGGCTGGCAAAAGGGGCCGACCTGGTATTGGCGAGCTTCAACGAACAAGGGCTGGCCGCCAATGTCGCAGAGTATTACGGCGTTCCGGTGGCTGGGCTGCACCCCTTCCCGGAGCGGATTTGGGGATCTGACTGGCTGTTTTCGCGGATGACGAAGGTCGCGGAAAATGCTCAACGCCGGGCGCTGGGCTTACCGGAGGCAACCGGGCCCTCCAGGCCATCGCTGGAGATCCAGGGCTACGACGAGTTCTGCTTGCCCGAGCCGACAGCCCAATGGGTCGAAGTAGATCGCAGGCGGCCCTCCGTCGGAGCGCTCACACTGGAGTTGCCGACCGACACCGACGACGAGGTCCTCTCGTGGATGGCCGCGGGAACACCGCCCATCTACTTCGGCCTTGGCAGTACGCCGATCACGTCTCCCGCTGACACCTTCGCCATGATCATCGCGGTTTGCGCACAGTTAGGTGAGCGGGTGTTAATTTGCTCCGGGCCCAATGACGCGATCGCTGTCGAGCATTCCGACCACGTCAAGGTTGTGGACGCGGTGAACCACTCGGCCATCTTCCCCGCGTGCCGCGCCGTCGTCCACCATGGGGGCGCGGGTACCACGGCGGCAGCCCTACGCGCCGGAATCTCGACCTTGATCCTTTGGCTGTGGCTCGATCAGCCGCTCTGGGCCGCCGCGGTGCAACAACTGGAAGTTGGCTTCGGACGGCGCTTTTCGGACACCAGCGTGGAAACACTGGCCGCCGACTTGCGCTTGCTCCTAAGTCCGCAATACGGCGTCCGAGCACGCGAGATCGCCGTCCGAATGTCCAAGCCCGCCGAAAGCCTAGCCAAGGCCGCCGATCTGTTAGAAGAGAGCGCCGGCCAGGGACGGTGAGCTCACCCAGACCGCACCTGGCGCATCGGCCGGGTTTCGATGGCGTTGATCGTCAACCTGCGGCGGGCGAACCGCCATCCGGCATCGGTCCGCAGATACTCGTCGTCGTAGCGCAGATGCCACACCACATCGGACAGCTGATCCCCGTGTTGGGTCCAGTGATGCGCGACGCAGGCGATGCGTCCGCGGGCATTGTCGGGCTGCGGGCCAGCGTCGTAGACCTCGCCGACAATCGCGTGCTCGGTGCGGATAGTTGCGGCGACGGCGGCGATCGCGGCGCCGACCGCGGCATGACCGCGGTGCCGATGGACCGCGGTTAGTCCGCCCGGCGGGTCGGGCAGCACAAGCTCGGCTGTCTCGGTGAAAAGTTCTGTGACACGGTCAAATTGCCGGTCATCGACGCCGGCGGCGTACCGGTGCACCAGGTCGACGAGAGCGGCCCGGTCGGTTGCGTCGAGCATCACGGCGTCAGCGAAAGACGTTGCGCGCAGGCCGACAACTCGTCCTTGGCCTGTTCGAGGTCGGTGATCGGGGGCATGGCCAACACTAGCCGGTCGGCGCCCTGCGCGGCGAGCCTCTCAGCGCGTTCGGCGTCGATCTTGGTCACCGAATGTCCCAGCGATACTTCGATATCGGCCGGATCGCGTCCGGCAGCCGCTGCCACGTCATGCATCAGCGTCAGCAGGCCGTCCAACCGCGCGCCGGTCACACCCAAGGGCTGGAAGCCGTCACCCAAGCGCCCGGCCCGTCGCGCCGCTGCTCTGCTGTGGCCACCGATGTGTATCGGAATATGCTGTTCGGCAACGGGTTTAGGACTGCACACGACATTCTCGAACTGAAAGAACTCGCCATGGTGGGTGACCCCCTGTTGCCGGTCGTCCCAGAGCGCCCGTAACACCGCCAACTGCTCGTCGGCGCGCCGCCCCCGACTTTCGAATTCGGTGCCGCATGCTTCGATCTCTTCCCGCAGCCAGCCGACGCCGACGCACAACCGAAGCCGCCCGCCGGACAGCACATCGACGGTCGCCGCTCGTTTGGCCAGCACCACCGGATGATGGTTGGGCAGCACCAGAACTCCGGTGGCCAACCCGAGCCGGTCGGTATGGCCGGCCAAAAACGACAACAGGTCAAGCGGGTCGGGGACCGGGCAGTCGGCCGCCAATTCGACCCGCCCCGAGCGGTCATACGGGTAGACGCTGTCGTATCGAGTGGCCAACACGGTGTGCTCGACGGCGATGATCGATTCGAACCCGCACGCCTGGAGATGGCGCGCGAAGGCCACCATCCACCGCGGGTCTGCGGTGACCCCGGCGGAGACCGGGGCGACGACGCCGAACTTCAAAACGCTCATGGCAGAGGCAAAGCTAACAGGTGGTTTCGGTGGGGGCGACGGCCGTCTCAGCGCGCATCGCTTCGGCCAGGGCGATCGCCCCCGGGTTGGTGAATACGTCCTCGAGCATCACCGGCCGACCATCGGGGCCGCTCAGCGGAACCCGCCAATTGGGATACTCGTCGGTCGTGCCCGGCTGGTTCTGAGTCCGCCGATCTCCGACCGCGTCGGTCAACGAAAGGCCCAGCAGCCGCGATGGCGTTCGGCCCAAGTATTGGTACAGGGCCAGAATGGTGTGCGCCGGGTTCTTCTCCAAGTCGGCTTCTTCTGATAGCAGGCCGACGCGGCGCAGCTCGGCGATCCAGGCCGCCCGCTCGGTTTTCGCGGCGGCGAGCTCCTCGTCGACGGGTCGCGTCAACAGGCCCAGCGAATCCCGCAGGCGCACATGCTCGTCGGCCAGATAACCGGCGGTCGGTGGCAGGTCGTGGGTGGTCACCGACGACAGGCAGTACTCTCGCCAGCGCTCGGCCGGCAGCGGGCCGCCACTGGTGGCCTTGCCGTCGCGGTCGAGCTCGAACCACAGAATCGAGGTGCCCAGCACACCGCGGTCGCGCAGGTAATCACGGACCCATGGTTCGACAGTGCCGAGATCTTCGCCCACTACCAGCGCCGCGGCGCGGTATGCCTCCAGTGCGACGATGCCGATCATCGCCTCGTAGTCGAAACGCACATATGTGCCTTGAGTGGGCGTTTCGCCCTGGGGAATCCACCACAGCCGGAACAGCCCGATGATGTGGTCGATGCGCACCCCGCCGGCGTGCCGCAGCACGGTGCGGATCAGTGCGCGGAACGGCTGGTACTCCTGCTCTTCCAGCCGATCCGGGCGCCACGGCGGCTGCGACCAGTCCTGGCCTAGTTGGTTGAACTCATCCGGCGGCGCACCCGCAGTGACCCCGAGCGCCAACACGTCCTGTAACGCCCAGGAGTCGGCTCCGTTGGGGTGCACGCCGACGGCGAGGTCGTGCATGACGCCCAGCGACATCCCGGCCGCCACCGCTTGCGACTGGGCGGCGGCGAGCTGTTCGTCGAGCTGCCATTGCAACCAGCGGTGGAAATCCACCACCTTGGCATGCTCGGCGACCCACTCGGCGACACCGTCGGCGCCGGGATGCTGCAGCGATGCGGGCCACTGATGCCAGTCGCCGCCGTATTCCTCGGCCAACGCACACCAGGCGGCGAAGTCGTCGAGGGCAGCGCCTTCGCGGGCGCAGAAAGCGGCATACGCCAGTTCGCGACCCGCCGTGCGCGGGACCCGATAAACCAGGTCCAAAGCCGCCCGCTTGGCTGCCCATGCCATATCGCGGTCGATGGCGTCGACCGATTTTGCGTGACGCTGCACGTCGTCGCGTAACCGCCACACCCGGCGACGTTTACGAAGATAAGCGAATTCCGGGATGGCCTCCACGCGCAGGTAAAGCGGGTTGACGAAGCGCCGCGAGGTGGGCAGGTACGGCGACGGCTCCATCGGCTTGGTTGGCGCGGCCGCGTGTAGCGGGTTGACCAGCACATAACCGGCGCCGTGCGCGGAAGCCGACCAGACCGCAAGGTCGGTGAGGTCGGTAAGGTCACCGACGCCCCAGGACTGTCGGGACCGGACGCTATATAACTGGGTGGCCAGACCCCACGCCCGACGACCGCCCAGCCGCTCCGGCAGCCCCAGCCAGCCCGGTGTCACGATCAGCGCCGCACTGGCCTGCGCATCCCCGGAACGCAGACGCACCCGGTGGTAACCGAGTGGCAGATCGCCGGGCAGCACGAAGCTGCCCTCACCGACTGAGCGCCCGTCGAGGTCAAACGGCGCGGCGAAGTTGTCGACCTGGCGTATCCCGGTGCGCACCGTCCCGTCCTCGAGCTGCACCCACACTTCGGCGGGATGACCGTGGGTCACATGTACCCAGAACGGCGTCTGGGTACCGGCACGTCCAACGATGGTGGGCGGCAGCGAACGCGACCAGTACGCGCGATTGTGCGCGGTGAGCGCCGCGCCGCGCTGCAGCTCGGTGCCGGCGGCCACGCCGAGCGCGGCGAGGACGGCCACCAGGGTGCTTTCCGGGACACTGATCCGGCGAGCGCTCCAGTCCTCATAGTCTGTGGCGATTCCGAACCGCCCGGCGAGTTCGACCAACGACGGCGCCAACTCAGTCATCCGCGCCACTCTCCCCCGCAAGCGGGTGGGGGTACCCCCAGCCGCGCAGCGGCGAGGAGGCGTACCCCCACCTCATCGCTTCGCTGAAGCATCGTCGTCGGCGGGCCATGCCGCCATCTTGCTTAATCAGATGACAAAAATGCGACCCGAGTGTTCACCTCACGGCAATTTTTTTACCGACCTGAGTTTGCTCATCGCCGTACGATGCGCAGTGAAGTTTGATCGATCTCCCCACTACTTGATGGCAGGTGACAACACTGTGGCGCAGACCACTCCCGGCGCGGCCGTTAACACGCCCGATGCCCATCCGCTCACGTGGCGAGGTGGCCCAGGGTGCCCTACGGTTATCCCTGTGAATCGTGGGACTATGCAGTCTCTAGCCCTTCCGTCTGCTTGGAGCGTGATCAACCGTGGCTGATTCGAACGGCGGCAAGGGAAGTTCTGGCTATGGCCTGGGACTTTCCACCCGGACGCAAGTAACCGGTTACCAATTCTTGGCGCGCCGTACCGCCATGGCGTTGACCCGCTGGCGGGTCCGGATGGAGATCGAGCCAGGTCGGCGTCAAACGCTGGCCGTGGTGGCGTCGGTGTCCGCCGCGGCGGTGATTTGCCTGGGCGCGCTGCTGTGGTCGTTCATCAACCCGTCCGGGCAGATGAACGAGTCGCCGATCATCGCCGACCGCGATTCCGGCTCACTCTATGTTCGGGTCGGCGACAAGTTGTACCCGGCGCTGAATCTG
>DASZKQ010000527.1:0-7989 GCA_035552835.1 Mycobacterium sp.
TTCCTTTCAACGGCGCTTCGGGCGACGGGACCATCAGGGGCGCAACTGTCCCTTGCTGGGATCGCCCGCCGGAACGGGTTGCAACATCTTGATGTCCGGAGCTCCGGCGAGGTGCTCGCCGGCCGCGCTGAACATCTTGCCCATCGCCGGCGCGGTGCTGTGGGCCTTGAGCGCCTCTTCGTCGGCCCACTGCTCGACGAAGACGAAGGTGTCGCCGGATTCGTGCAGGGAGTACAGCTGACAACCCGGCTCGCCGTGTACGTCTTTGACCGCTCCGGTGAGGATCTCGCGGACGGCGTCGACGGATTCGGGTTTGACAGTCATGGTGGCGACAACGACGACGGGCATGCGGGCCTCCTGGAAGTTTTGGAGTCGATGGCAGTGGATGCCTGGGTGACGGCTGTCACCATACCCAGCTGGTTCCGTGACCAAGCCGCGACATCGGGCTAACCAGTGTGGCGGATGGTGCAGATGATGTATTTGCGATTAGGCTTGCGGGCATGGCTAGCAAGGCTGTCGCCCGATCCGGCGCCCGAACGACCAGGTCAAAGGCCGCTTCGCGAGGCGGATCCCGGTCGGCGCAGTCCCGGCGCAAGCCGGTCAAGTCGCCGCGCAGGCCCGCCCGGCGCCGCAACCGCTCGCTGGTAACCAGCGCCGGGCTGACCTGTGGGCGGGTCGTGCGCGCGACGTGGCTGATGGTGGCCAAGGGGACCGGAACCACAGCGCGGTCGGTGGGCCGGGCCCGCGACATCGACCCAGGGCATCGCCGCGACGGGATCGCCCTTGCGCTGCTGGGACTTGCGGTCGTCGTCGCCGCCAGCTCCTGGTTCGACGCCGCCCGCCCAGTCGGCGCGTGGGTCGACTCGGTGCTGCGGATGTTCGTCGGCTCGGCGGTCGTCGTGCTGCCGGTGGTCACCGCGGCGATCGCGGTGCTGTTGATGCGCACCGAGCCCAACCCGGAGGCGCGGCCGCGACTGGTTCTGGGCGCGACGATGGTGGCGCTGCCGGTGCTGGGCCTTTGGCATCTGTGGGCCGGCTCACCGGACAGTCCGGTCGGGCGCGCTAACGCGGCAGGATTTATCGGCTTCGCGATCGGGGGACCGCTCTCGGAGGGGTTGACCCCATGGATCTGCGCACCGCTGCTTTTCATCGGCGCGTTGTTCGGCGTTCTGCTGTTGACCGGCACCACGATCCGCGAGGTGCCCGACACACTGCGGTCCATGTTCGGCACCCGGATGTTCGACTACGGCGCGCCCAAGAGCGAGGCGTACGACGATCCAGGCATGGAAAGCGATGTCGCCGAAGACTTTTCCGACGGTTACTACGACGACCCGTCGTCCTACAGCGACGACGAAGCGCAGGCGTGGCCCTCGGGCAGCTCTCTCGTCGGCGCGGACGACAGCCCGACAGTGCCCGAGCCCGCCGTGTCGCGCAGCCGCCGTCGGGGCGGCAAATCCGCCGGCACGCAAGACACTTTGGCGCTCGACCGGGTTGTCGAGGGGCCCTACACGCTGCCGTCGCTGAGCCTGCTGGTGGCCGGTGATCCGCCCAAGAAACGCAGCGCCGCCAACGACCAAATGGCCGAAGCGATCACGTCGGTGCTACAGCAGTTCAAGGTCGACGCGGCGGTCACCGGCTGCACCCGCGGGCCGACTGTCACCCGCTACGAGGTGGAGCTGGGCCCCGGCGTGAAGGTGGAAAAGATCACCGCACTGCACCGCAATATCGCCTACGCGGTGGCCACCGAGAGCGTCCGGATGCTGGCTCCGATCCCGGGCAAGTCCGCTGTCGGCATCGAGGTGCCTAACACCGACCGCGAGATGGTGCGGCTGGCCGACGTGCTCACCGCGCCGACGACCCGACGCGACCATGATCCGCTGGTCATCGCATTGGGCAAAGACATTGAGGGCGAATACATTTCGTGGAATCTCGCCAAGATGCCGCATCTGCTGGTCGCCGGCTCGACCGGGTCCGGTAAGTCCAGTTTCGTCAACTCGATGCTGGTGTCGCTGCTGGCGCGGGCAACCCCGGAAGAAGTCAGGATGATCCTGATCGACCCCAAGATGGTGGAATTGACGCCGTATGAAGGCATTCCGCATCTGATCACGCCGATCATCACCCAGCCGAAAAAGGCCGCCGCGGCGCTGGCCTGGCTGGTGGAGGAGATGGAACAGCGCTACCAGGACATGCAGGCGTCGCGGGTGCGTCACATCGACGACTTCAACGAGAAGGTGCGATCCGGCGCCATCAGCGCACCACTGGGCAGCCAACGCGAATACCGGCCCTACCCCTACGTAGTCGCGATCGTCGACGAGCTGGCCGACCTGATGATGACCTCGCCCCGCGACGTCGAGGACGCCGTGGTGCGAATCACTCAGAAGGCCCGCGCCGCCGGCATCCACTTGGTGCTGGCCACCCAGCGGCCATCGGTCGACGTGGTGACCGGCCTGATCAAGACCAATGTGCCGTCCCGGCTGTCGTTCGCGACGTCGTCGCTGACCGACAGCCGGGTGATCCTGGACCAGGCCGGCGCCGAAAAGCTGATCGGCATGGGTGACGGCCTGTTCTTGCCGATGGGCGCGAGTAAACCGCTTCGCCTGCAGGGCGCGTACATCACCGACGACGAGATCCACGCCGTCGTCGCCGCCTGCAAAGAACAGGCCGAACCGCACTACACCGACGGTGTCACCACCGCCAAGCCCACCGGGGAACGCACCGACGTCGACCCCGATATCGGCGACGACATGGACGTCTTGCTGCAAGCCGTCGAGCTGGTGGTGTCCAGCCAGTTCGGCTCCACGTCGATGCTGCAGCGCAAGCTGCGGGTCGGGTTCGCCAAAGCGGGCCGGTTGGTGGACCTGATGGAAACCCGCGGGATAGTGGGCCCCAGTGAAGGGTCGAAAGCCCGCGACGTGCTGGTCAAGCCCGACGAGCTGGCCGCCACCCTGGCATCCATCCGCGGTGTGGATGGTGGCGCCGCCGACGACAACGAAACAGACTGAGCCTCAGCACTTCTCGTAGCTGCGAGACATCTCGGTTTCCAGTGGGAGTCGGCGGTGATCCGGGTCGTGATGCCAGCATCCGCCGACGACGATTTGCAACTTGTGCACCGCTAAAGCACCAGCAGCATCCGGGAGTTGCCCAAGATGTTGGGCTTGACGTAGCTGAGATCCAGAAACTCGGCGACACCGATGTCGTAAGAGCGGCGCATTTCGTCGTACACCTCGGCGGTCACCGGCGTCCCTTCGATTTCGGTGAACCCGTGCTTGCCGAAGAACTCGGTCTCGAAGGTCAGCACGAACAACCGCTGCAGCTGCAGTTCCCGGGCGACGTCGAGGAGCTTGTCGACGATGGCATGGCCGATGCCCTGGCCGGTCAACTCAGGCGCGACGGCCACGGTGCGCACCTCGCCCAGATCGGACCACAGGACGTGCAACGCGCCGCAGCCGACCACCTCCATACCTTCGTTGCCCCCGTGTTCGGCCACCCAGAACTCCTGGATGGCTTCATACAGCGTCACCAGGTTCTTTTCCAGCAGGATCTTGCCCGCATAGGTGTCGACGAGCCGCTTGATCGCCGGCACGTCAGAGGTCCGAGCGCGCCGGATCGTCGGCCGGTTCGCCGGTGGACGGCCTGCTGCGTTCACGAATCGAACAGTATCGGCTTCGGGGCCCCCCGCGACGATGCAGTGGGGGCACCCCCAGCCGCGCAGCGGCGAGGGGGATGCGTGGCGCGATGAGGTGGGGGTACCTCCCGCTTGCGGGGGAGAGCGGGTCATCAGGTCCAGCGGCTCGGCAACCGATATTCTGTTGCCGTGTCGGGGCAGCCTCAAACCGGTCCGGTAGTTCCGCGCGTTCGCGTCACCAACCTCGCCAACATGCTCACGCTTTTGCGGCTGGTGCTGGTCCCGGTGTTTCTGCTGGTGCTGTTCGCCGGGAACGGTCATGAAACCGTCAGCCGCATCGCCGCTTTCGTGGTTTTCGCCGTCGCCGTCATCACCGATCGCTTCGACGGCGCGCTGGCGCGCAACTACGGCATGGTGACCGAATTCGGCACAATGGCCGACCCGATCGCGGACAAGACGCTGATCGGCGCGGCGTTGATCGGCCTGTCGATGCTCGGTGATCTGCCGTGGTGGGTGACGGCGGTAATCTTGGCTCGCGAGGTCGGGATCACCGTGTTGCGGTTTGTCGTGCTGCGCCGCGGCGTCATCCCGGCCAGTCGCGGCGGCAAACTCAAAACCCTGGTGCAAGCCGTCGCGATCGGGTTGTTCATCCTGCCGGTGTCGGGATCGTGGCTGGTGGTCGCGTCGGCAGTGATGGGGGCCGCGATCCTGCTGACCATGGTCACCGGCGTGGATTACGTCGCGTCGGCCGCAAGGGATGTCCGTGGACGACCCGCTACTGACTGACGACGCCCGCGGATTGGTGGCGGATCTGCGCCCGGCGACGATCCGGGCCGCGCCGGCGGCCCGAGGAGGAGCCGGGCAATCAGATCCGGTCCGCAAGCAAAGCGTCGCCACCGCCGAGTCGCTGACGGCCGGGCTGCTCGCCGCCACCCTCGCGGGTGTGCCGGGCGCCAGCGAAGTGCTGCGCGGCGGCCTGATCACCTACACCGAGCACTCCAAGGTCGTGCTGGCCGGCGTCGCGCCGCAGATTCTCGACGAGGTCGGCCCGGTGGCCGCCCCGACCGCCCGGGCGCTGGCCATCGGCGCGCGGCAACGATGCGCCGCCACCTGGGGCGTCGGTTTGACCGGCGTGGCCGGACCCGAGCCACATGGCGGGCACCCGGTGGGCACGGTGTTCATGGGCCTGGCCGGGCCCGATGACCACTCGGTCACCGAGGTGGTCGAGCTGCAGCTCAGCGGGACGCGCTGGGATATCCGCATCTCGGCGGTGCGCGAGTCGATCGGCAGGCTGCGCGCGCTGGTCGCGGCGGCGTGACTCTGTCGGGGAGCCACCCGGGAACCAATCGCCGCGCGGCGCACGTTGACCTGTTGAACTGCTGACCGGACGTAAGGAGACCGCGATGCCGTCATTGCTGCGTGAGGTCCTCGGCGACGTGCTGCGTCGCGCACGAACCGAACAAGGCCGGACGCTGCGTGAGGTGTCAGATGCCGCGCGGGTCAGCCTGGGGTATCTCTCCGAGGTCGAGCGTGGTCGCAAGGAGGCATCCAGCGAGCTGCTGAGCGCGATCTGCGACGCGTTGGAGGTGCCGTTGTCTCAGCTGCTCGTTGAGGCTGGAGCGCAACTGGCACGGCTGGAGCACAAGACCGTCTCGCCGGCCAGCGCGGCCAATATCGACGCCAGCACCAAGGTCGTCATCCCGCCGGTCGTCGCCTTGGCCCTATCGGCCCCCGCCTAGCCGCGTCAGGGTGTGGCAATCCGCGCGAAACCGATAACCTCAGGACGAGTGCAGACATCGACACACGAAGGCGGAGCTAATCCATGGCCAATCCGTTCGTCAAAGCGTGGAAGTACGTCATGGCGCTGTTCAACGCAAAGATCGACGAACACGCCGACCCCAAAGTGCAGATCCAGCAGGCCATCGAGGAAGCGCAACGTCAGCACCAAGCGCTGACCCAGCAAGCCGCGCAAGTGATCGGCAACCAGCGCCAACTCGAGATGCGGCTCAACCGGCAGCTCGCCGACATTGAAAAGCTTCAGGTCAACGTTCGGCAGGCGGTGACACTGGCCGACCAGGCCACCGCGTCCGGAGACACCGCCAAGGCCACCGAGTACAACAACGCCGCCGAGGCTTTCGCGGCCCAGTTGGTGACCGCCGAGCAGAGCGTCGAAGACCTCAAGGGGTTGCACGACCAGGCGCTTGGCGCGGCGGCACAGGCCAAGAAGGCCGTCGAGCAAAACGCGATGGTGCTGCAGCAGAAGATCGCCGAGCGCACCAAGCTGCTCAGCCAGCTCGAGCAGGCCAAGATGCAAGAGCAGGTCAGCCAGTCGCTTCGGTCGATGAGCGAGATCGCCGCTCCGGGAACCACCCCGAGCCTCGACGAGGTGCGCGACAAGATCGAACGCCGCTACGCCAACGCGATGGGTGAGGCCGAGTTGGCGCAGAACTCTGTTCAGGGCCGCATGCTCGAGGTCCAGCAGGCCACCGTGGAGATGGCCGGCCACTCGCGGCTGGAGCAGATCCGCGCATCGATGCGCGGCGAGGCGTTGCCGGCTGGTGGGTCGGCCGGGGGAGCGGCGGGCACTCCGGCAACCCAGGGCACCCCGGCGGCCGCGCCTAAAACTGCCCCCGCCGAGAAACCCATCGGTCAGCAGTAAACGAGCGGAGCGAAATGGCGGTGGAGTCCGGTCGCGGCGCCGCACGCGGCGGGCCATGGCGCGCATTGCTGCAGCGCGGATTCGACACTGCCAGTGATCTTTCCGACTTGGTGGCGCAGAAAATCAGCGCCGCCACCGATCGGCGGGCACGGCTGCTTCGCCAGCGTCGGCGTGCACTGCGGTGGGGCCTGATATTCACCGCCGGAACCGTGTTCTGGGCTGTGGTGACGGCGCTGCTGGCGGCCTGGGGCTGGTTCGCCTTGCTGCTGATCATCACCGGCTCGATTGCGGTCGCAGAAGCGATTCCGGCGACATTGTTGCTGTTTCGCTACCGCTGGCTGCGGGGGGAGCCGCTGCCGGCGCAGCGGCCCGCCGGCACCGGACGACTGCCCCCGCAGAGTTCGGCCGCGCGGCCGGCGATGTACGCGCTGGGGGCCTCCGAGCGGGGCTTCTTCTCGCTGCTGGGTGTGATGGAGCGCGGCAACATGTTGCCCGCCGCCGAGATCCGCGACCTGACCGCCGCGGCGAACAAGACCTCCTCGGCGATGGCGGCAACCGCCGCTGAGGTGGTGTCGATGGAGCGGGCGGCTGACTGCACTCCGCAATCACGCTCGTACCTGGTGCCCACCATCAACGCGTTCACCGCCCAGTTGAGCGCCGGCGTACGTCAATACAACGAAATGGTTACTGCCGCAGCACATTTGGTATCATCAGCGAACAGCGACTCCCCGGATTCTGCTGCCGGACCGTCGGTTTCTCGGCAGCGATACCGCGACGAGTTGGTCGGTGCGACGGATCGCCTGGTCGGTTGGGCCCAGGCCTTCGATGAACTCGGCGGGCTGCCTCGGGGCTAAATGTCCTGGCTGCGCGGCGGCGCCGACTCGGGGCGGGGCCCATAGCGCTCGATATAAGCCTGGTGGATGTGGGCATCACGCTGGCGACGGCGTTCGTCGACCAGATCGGGGTCGAGGTTGTGCACCTGCAGCATGTGGCGGCGCCACACCTTGTTGAGCGCGTGCGAGAAATACACGAACGGAATCAGGATTGGCAGCGTCATGCTCAGGTGGACGTCCAGCGTCGTGGGGATCAGCCAAAACGGCGCGAGCACCAATACCGCTGGAATGGCGACGCGGATCATCATCCGCGCGGCGGCGCCTTTGCCGGCCAGATCGTTGCGCACCCAATCCCGCATCGAGTCGGGAAGCCGCCCGCCGTAGCAGTAGCGGACATACTGCAGCGCGCTCGGCCGGGTGCGCATGCTCAGAACGACGCCCGTAGCGACGGCACCACCAACCCGGCCAGGCCCCGTAGCGTCGCTTTGAACATGTCGAAGAAGTCGAAATAGTCCCGCCACAGCGCGATCTGGCCGTCGTGGACCTCGAACACACCGCAGACCCAGAACTGCAGCCGCAACGGGCCGAAGATCAACGCGTCGGTGCGTTCGGTGAGCACCGCGGCACCGTCGGCGGCGATGCGATGGATCTTCACCTCGAACGCGCTGGCACCTCCCAACGAGCTGAAGAGCTTGATCGTCCTGTTGCGCCCGTGGATCGTCGGTAACCCGACGTTCTGGTACACCAGGTCCTCGGCCAACAACGTGCCGGCCGCGTCGAGGTCTGCGTCCTGGAGCGCGTAGAGGAACCGTTCGACTGTGCGGGTGTTCTCGAGAGTCTGCTCGGTCATGATCACCAGCCTACGGCGATTC
>DASZKQ010000528.1:0-5739 GCA_035552835.1 Mycobacterium sp.
CGCTGTCAACATGAACACAGTGGATGCCTGGGCCAGTGCCGCGCCACGATCGAGCCGGCATGGACGTCGAACTCCAGCGTGGCGTTCAACGCCGGCGGCGGTCCGGGATTACCGTCGGCGTCCGATCCACGGACGGCGCCGATCACTCGGTTGACCTGGCTGAGCGCCAGCGCCGCCGTGGCCAGCAGGGTCGCACGATCGGCCACCCCGACGGTGTCGCGCAGCTGCGCGGCGACGGCAGGCCACGCCGCATCGCGGTCCCTGCGATGCAGATCCGCACACCCCAAACAGCTGGTGACACCGGGGATGACCAGCGGGCCGACCAGGCCGGTGCCGTCGCGCACCCGGACCGCGAGGTGCGCGACGCCTTGACTGTGCAGGTCGCGCAGCATCCGCGGGTCTGCGACCAGGTTGTCGGACAACACCACCAGGTCGGCTTCGGCCGGAGTTACCGCGGCATGCGGTTGGCTGCTGTGTTTGACCCGGGCACCTGAACAGCGCAGTGAGTCGATCAGCAGTTCTGACAGCGGGCCACGTCCGTGCACGCGGATCGACGCCGACCGGACGGGCCGCTGCCGGTGCCCACGCGTTGCGACCCCGGCCGCTACCAGCTGCGCGACCAGCTCATCCAGCTCAGCGGCGGCCGCGCCGCCCTGCCGGTCCGCCTGCCGTCGCAGCTCGCTCATCGGTACCGGTGTATGCATTGTCCGCAGCAGCGTGGCCAACCCGGCGGACGTAAAGCCGCGCGGCGGGTGGATCAGCACGGCGCGGCGCGGACTCCACCCCACCTGAACGGCGCCGTCGGGGCGCAGCAGCACCGGCAGAGCGGGGTCCAGCGCATACAGCGGCGGGATAGGCGGCTTAGACTGCGCCATTCACGCACTGTGCCACGGCTGGGCGGAACGGCAGGGTCAGCTATCCACAGAGCCAGAGCCGCCAGTGCCGCCGTCGGGGCCAGCATCTGTGTCGCGCTCGAACTCGGCGATCGCCTCATCGATTCCGCTGGTGTCGCCGCCGATGACCCGATCGATGAACGCGGCCGGCTCGTCGAGGTCGTCGGTCGCGGGCAGCAGATCGGGGTGCTGCCACACCGCGTCGCGGGCATCGACACCGGCGGCCTGGGTCAGCCGGTCCCAGAGCACGCCGGCCTCCCGCAGTTTGCGCGGCCGCAACTCAAGGCCGACCAGCGTGGCAAAGGTCTGCTCGGCCGGGCCGCCGGTGGCCCGACGGCGGCGCAGCGTCTCACCGAGAGCGGCTGCGCCGGGGATGCGGTCGCCGAGTGCGGCGGTCACCACCGTCTGCACCCAGCCCTCGATCAGCGCCAGCAGTGTCTCGAGCCGTTCCAGCGCCTGGGTCTGTTCCGGCGTGGCCTTGGGCTCGAACACCCCCTGGGTCAACAGCTGCTCGACGGCGGCCGGATCGTTCAGCGAGGCCGGGTTGAAATCGCGGGCCAGCTCCTCGATTCCGTGCATGTCGATCTTCATGCCCTTGGCGTAGGCCTCAACGGCGCCGAGCAGCTGACTGGCCAGCCACGGCACATGACTGAACAACCGGTGATGGGCGGCCTCGCGAGCCGCCAGGAAGGTGACGATCTCGCTGCGGGACTTCTCGAGCCCGGCGGCGAAAGATTCGATGGCGTCCGGCAGCAGCGCGGCGATTCCCTTGGGCCCCAACGGTAAACCGATATCGGTCGACGTCAAAACTTCGCGGGACAGCCGGGCCAGCGCCTGGCCCAATTGCGAGCCGAATGCCATGCCGCCCATCTGCGACATCATCGACAGCAGCGGACCGGCCATGTTCTTGGCCTCGTCGGGCAACGCCTCGGCCCACACCGTCGCGATCTGCTGGGCCATCGGATCGCATAGCCGCTTCCAGATCTCCAGGGTGTTGTCCACCCAATCGGTCGGGGTCCAGGCGACGGCCTTGCTGGTACCCGCCGGCAGCGCGGTCACCCCGTCGAGCCAGGTCTCGGCGAGGTGGACGGCGTCGCTGATCGCCTGGTTGGTGGCGGCCGGGATCGGCGCCACGAACCCGATCGAACTCGACGCCAACTGCCGGGCCAGCTCGTAGTTCACCGGCCCGGAGGCTTGGCCGCCGGCCATGGCGGAGCCGGCGCCGCTGAACATCTGCCCGAGGCGGGTGAAGATCTGGCCGAGGTCAGCCATGTCGAATTCGCCGCCGAGGCCGCCGAGACCAAACGGGTCTGCAGATCCCGAGCCGGAGTCGGGGTCGTTTTCCCGCTGCTTGTCGCGGTCCGGGTCGTCTCCGGCGGAGAAGCCGAAAGGCGGGTCAGCCATGCCCCCAACGGTACTCACCTGCGGCGCACGACGCGCGATCCGCCGTCACGCTCTGAGTGAACCGGCTTCCTATTGCCGCTGACCAGTCCGTCTAGTGTTAGCCAGGTGAACAGGCGGATTCTGACGCTGATGGTGGCGCTGGTGCCGATCGTGGTCTTCGGTGTGCTGCTGGCGGTGGTGACGGTGCCTTTTGTGTCACTTGGCCCGGGTCCCGCGTTCGACACGCTCGGCGAGGTCGACGGCAAGCAAGTCGTCGACATCAAAGGCACGCAGACGCACCCAACGTCGGGTCACCTGGACATGACGACAGTGTCCCAGCGGGACGATCTCAGCCTGGCGGAGGCGCTAACACTGTGGCTTTCCGGGCAGGAACAGCTGATGCCGCGCGACCTGGTCTACCCGCCGGGCAAATCGCGGCAGGAAATCGATAAAGACAACGACGCCGATTTCAAGGAGTCCGAGCACAACGCCGAGTTCGCGGCCCTGGGATATCTGAAGTACCCGCAGGCCATCACCGTCGTGGCGGTCACCGATCCCGGGCCTTCGGTGGGCAAGCTGCAGGCGGGAGACGCCGTTCAGGCGGTGAACGGCACGCCGGTCGCCAACGTCGAGCAGTTCACGTCCTTGCTGAAGCACACCAAACCCGGCCAGCCGATCGCGGTCGACTTTCGCCGTAAGAATGCGCCCCCCGGCGTCGCTCAGATCACGTTGGGCAGCCATAAAGGTCGCGATTACGGCTTCGCGGGGGTCTCGGTGACGGATGCGCCTTGGGCGCCGTTCGTGGTCGATTTCAACCTCGCCAACGTGGGCGGCCCCTCGGCGGGCTTGATGTTCAGCCTGGCCGTCGTCGACAAACTCAGCACCGGCAGTCTCGCCGGCTCGAAGTTCGTCGCGGGCACCGGCACGATCACAGCCGACGGCACCGTGGGCCGTATCGGCGGCATCGGACACAAGATGACTGCCGCCCAGGCCGCCGGCGCAACGGTGTTTCTAGTGCCGGCCGACAACTGCGATGAGGCGACCTCCGAAAAGTTGTCCGGGCTGCAGTTGGTGAAGGTCTCGAAGCTCGATGGGGCGGTGGATGCGCTGCACGCCGTCACCTCCGGCGGGCGGCCGCCCAGCTGCTAGGGCCGATCAGACCGAGCGCCCGGCGACGATGCAGTGGGGGACCTCCCTGCCGCGTAGCGGCGAGGGGGACGCGGAGCGCGATGAGGAGGAGCCGGGCAAATCAGAGCCGGTGCGTAGAGTTGTGATACGTCCGACGGTCACTGTCGACATGAAGCAGGGAGCGTAGCTAGTGGGGATGCGGCCCGCGGCCAGAATGCCGAAGCTGACTCGGCGCAGCCGGATTCTCATCACGATCGCCCTGGCGGTGATCTTGTTGCTGCTGATCGGTCCGCGGTTGGTCGACGGCTACGTCGACTGGCTCTGGTTCGGCGAGCTGGGCTACCGATCGGTGTTTACCACCGTGCTGCTGACCCGACTGGTGCTGTTCCTGTTGGTAGGGCTGCTGGTCGGCGGCATCGTGTTCGCCGGCCTGGCACTGGCCTACCGCACCCGCCCGGTATTCGTCCCGAGCAACGGCAATGACCCGGTAGCCCGGTATCGCAGCGTGGTGATGTCCAGGCTGCGGGTGATCGGAACCGGGATTCCGGTGGCGATCGGTCTGCTCGCCGGGATCGTCGCGCAGACCTACTGGGTCCGCGTGCAGCTGTTCTTGCACGGCGGCGACTTCGGCATCGCCGATCCGCAGTTCGGCAAGGACCTCGGCTTTTACGCGTTCGACCTGCCTTTCTACCGGCTCGTCCTCAGCTTCTTATTCGTGGCGCTGTTTTTGGCGTTCGTGGCGAATCTGCTGGCGCACTATGTGTTCGGCGGTATCCGGCTGTCCGGCCGCACCGGTGCGCTGAGCCGCTCTGCGCGCATCCAGTTGATCAGCCTGATCGGTACCCTGGTGCTGTTCAAGGCAATTGCCTATTGGCTGGACCGCTACGAGCTGCTATCCCACACCCGCGGTGGAAAGCCGTTCACCGGGGCCGGGTACACCGATATCAACGCGGTGTTGCCCGCCAAGCTGATTCTGTTGGCGATCGCGTTGATCTGCGCGGCCGCGGTCTTCTCGGCGGTCGTGTTGCGGGACTTACGAATTCCGGCTATCGGACTGGTGTTACTGCTGCTGTCGTCGTTGATCGTCGGTGCCGGCTGGCCGCTTATCGTCGAGCAGATCAGCGTCAAACCCAATGCCGCGCAGAAGGAACGTGAGTACATCGGCCGAAGCATCACCGCGACCCGGCAAGCTTACGGTCTCACCGATGACGTTGTGAGCTACCGCGATTACAGCGGTGGCGGGCAGGCAACCGCCGAGCAGGTCGCATCCGACCGTGCCACCACCTCCAACATCCGGCTGCTTGACCCGACGATCGTCAGTCCGGCGTTCACCCAATTCCAGCAGGGCAAGAACTTCTACTTTTTCCCCGACCAGCTATCTATCGATCGCTATCTCGACCACGACGGTCATCTGCGCGACTACGTCGTTGCCGCCCGCGAGCTCAACCCGGACCACCTGATCGACAACCAGCGGGACTGGATCAACCGGCACACCGTTTACACCCACGGCAACGGCTTCATCGCCTCGCCGGCCAACACCGTGCGCGGTATCGCCAACGACCCCAACCAGAATGGCGGCTACCCGGAGTTTCTGGCCAACGTCAGTGGACCCAACGGCGGCGTGGTCTCCGACGGTCCGGCCCGGCTGGACCAGCCGCGGGTCTACTTCGGACCGGTTATCTCGAACACCCCCGCCGACTACGCGATCGTCGGCAAGAACGGTGCCGACCGGGAATACGACTACGAGACCAACGCCGGGACAACGAACTACACCTACACCGGAAGCGGCGGAGTGCCGATCGGCGGCTGGCTTTCGCGTAGCGTCTTCGCCGCGAAGTTCGCCGAGCGAAACTTCTTGTTCTCCAGTGTGATTGGATCCAACAGCAAGATCTTGTTCAACCGCGATCCGGCGCAGCGGGTTGAGGCTGTGGCGCCGTGGTTGACGGCCGATAGCAACGTCTACCCGGCGATCGTCAACAAGCGGCTGGTATGGATCATCGACGCCTACACCACGCTGGACAATTACCCGTATTCCGAGTTGA
The DNA here is from genome assembly GCA_035552835.1 of Mycobacterium sp. Lineage (GTDB taxonomy): Bacteria > Actinomycetota > Actinomycetes > Mycobacteriales > Mycobacteriaceae > Mycobacterium. Next base: position 5,447 of record DASZKQ010000528.1, read on the forward strand.
CATCCTTGTCGTCAGCTACCGCCGACTCCACCGAGGTCGCGTTCAACCGGCTGGTTCCCGACAAGCAGGTGTCCTACATCCGCAACTCGGTGAAGGCCACGGTCGATGCCTATGACGGGACGGTCTCGCTGTATCAGCAGGACGAGCGTGACCCGGTGCTCAAGGCGTGGATGAAAGTCTTCCCCGGGACCGTCAAAGCCAAGAGCGATATCACGCCCGAATTGGCCGCCCATCTGCGCTATCCCGAAGACCTGTTCAAGGTGCAGCGGATGCTGCTGGCCAAATACCACGTC
>DASZKQ010000529.1:0-8817 GCA_035552835.1 Mycobacterium sp.
CGCGCAGCGCGTCGCCGTACTCGCGAAACGATGCTGGGTCGACCGCGGACATGTGTTTGATGTCGGCGCCGGCCGCGAAAAAGCCGTCCACCGCAGAAGCCAGCACTATGACTTTGGCGTCGACAGCTTGGGCGTAGTCCATCGCGGTGTGCAAACCGTCGATGATCTCGAGTCCCAGCGCGTTGGCGGGCGGCCTATCGAGCACGATCTCGACGATCGCGCCATCCCGGTTCCAGGTCACAGCTGCACGGTCTTGTGGTTGTGCCACGGGTATCTCCTTTGATAACTCGAGGATTGGATCAGGCCATCGTCAGTCCGCCGCTGACGGACAGCGTCTGGCCGGTGATGTACTCCGCGGCATCCGATGCGAAGAAGGCGACAGCTGCGGCGACGTCCGACGGCTGCGCCAAACGCTTCATGGGCACGGAGCGGGTCATCCCGCCGATCACCTTGTCGGCGTCTTGTCCGGAGCTGTCGGCGAACTTGCGCAGCGCGGGGGTGTCGGTGGGGCCGGGGCACACCGTGTTCGCGGTCACCCCTTTGGTCGCCACCTCCCGGGCCAGGGTTTTGGTAAACGCGATGATGCCGCCCTTAGCGCCGGAGTAGACCGCTTCCAGCGAGGACCCGACGCGGCCGGCATCCGAACCGATGTTGATCACCCGGCCGAACCCGCGTTCCACCATGCCGGGCACGACGGCGTGGATGACGCGCAGTGCGCCCTTGAAGTTGATGTCAAGGATCTTGTCCCAGAAGTCCTCTGAAGTTTTCAAGAACGGCATGAAGTCGTCCCAGCCGGCGTTGTTGACCACGATCTCGATGTCCCCGAGTTCGGCGGCGACGGTCTTGACCGCGCCGCGTACCGAGTCGGTGTCGGTCACATCGACGTGGACCGCGATGGCTTCGCCGCCGGACTCGGCAATGCGCTTTGCGGTGGCTTCGGCCGCCTCCAGGTTGAGGTCGGCGACAGCGACCCGGAACCCGTTGGCGCCCAGGGTTTCAGAGATTCCTTGGCCAATGCCTTGGGCTCCGCCGGTGACGAATGCGACGCGGTTGGTCATATCTGTTCTCTCCTTTGAGATGAGTGATGGGATGGTCTAACGGCAGGAGGGAGCGTTGCGGTTCGGTACCCAGTCGATCGGGCCGGCGACGATGGAGTGGCTGGTCAGTTTGCGGCCGAGCACGCTCTGAGCGGCGCGGGCCGCGTTGATGATGGCCGGCAGCGATACTCCGGTGGACACGTCCATCTCCTGGAACATGCTGAGCAGATCCTCCGAGGCGATGTTTCCGGTCGAACCGGCCGGCACCGGGCAGCCGCCGAGTTCGCCGAAGCTGGATTCGAAGCTGGTGCACCCGGCCTGCAGCGCGGCGTAAGCATTGGCCAGTCCCTGGCCGCGGGTGTTGTGGAAGTGGGCGGTGACCTCGACACCGGGCAGCCGTTCGATAGCGGCAGCGAAGAACTCACCGACATAGGCGGGGTTGGCCATCCCGGTGGTGTCGCCGAACCCGACCTCGCTGGCGCCCGCAGCAGCGAACTGCTCAGCGATGTCGAGCACCCGCTTCATCGGCACCTTGCCCTCAAACGGACAACCGTAGGAGGTCGCGATGACGGCGGCGCAGCGCAGATCCTCGGCGACGATGCGCTTGGCGATGACCTCGTTGTCGGCCATCGATTCGGCGATGCTTCGGTTCACGTTCTTCTTGTTGTGTGTCTCCGAGGCGCTGACGAAGATCGCCATCTCGGAGAAGGTCTCGCGCACCTTGAGCGCGTTGTCGAGTCCTTTGCTGTTGGGCACCAGCACCATCAGCGACACGTACTCGGGCACATCGATGCCGCGTAGCACCTCGACGCCGTCGGACAGCTGGGGGATGACGTCTGGTCGCACGAAACTGGCAACCTCGATGCGGCGCAGGCCAGTCCGGGCCAGCTGGTTGATCAGATCGATCTTGTCGGCGGTGGCGATGGTTTCCGGTTCGTTCTGGAAGCCGTCGCGCGGACCCACCTCGCGGATATCGACATGCGCGGGCAATCTACTCACAATGTGCTCCTTTCGCGGTCAAGCTGGTCGCGGAACTCGGGGGCGGCGATGGCAGCCATTCGTCGGGCCCGTTCCCTTAAGCTGCAGCCACGCAGATGCGCGACGCCGTATTCGGTGACGACGGTGTCGACGTCGGAGCGCGTGGTGGTGACCACCCCGCCGTCGAGTGAGGCTTTGATCGTGGACTGGCCGCCCGATGTGGCCCGCAACGCGATAATCGAACGTTTGCCGGTGAGCGCGGCGGCCCGGGTGAAGTCCACCTGCCCGCCGACAGCGCCGATATATACGCCGCGACTGACCTCGGCGCCCACTTGCCCGCTCAGGTCGACCTCGACTGCGAAGTTCACCGAAACCAGCGAGTGCAACTGCGAAAGCACCTGCGGGCTATGGGTGTAACTGGTTGGCAGGAACCTGGCGGGAAGCTCGGGCACCCGGTTGTACAACTCAGCCGTACCAAGCGCGGTGCCGGCCACAATCAGTCCGGGGTCGATCTCCTTGCGGCTGCCGGTCGCCACGCCTTTGTCGACCAGCCGGAGCAGCCCGTCGGTGACCATGCCCGTGTGAAATCCCAAATCCTCGTGTTCGGCCAGCGCATCGAGCATCGCCGCGCCCAGCGAGCCGACTCCCAACTGCACGGTATCTCCGTCGTCGATCAGCTCGGCGACGTGGGCGGCGATGCGCTGCTCGGTGACACCCGGTGCGCGGGTGGGATCTTCGGCCAGCGGCCGGTCTGTGCTGATGGTCGCCGCGAATCGGTCGAGCCGAATTCGTTGGGTGCCAACCGTGGCCGGCATCCTCTGGTTGATCTCGGCGATGAGCACCGGCGTGTGCCGCATCGCATCGGCGACGTAGTCGACACCGATGCCCAAAGAGCACATCCCGTTTCGGTCAGGTGCGGACACCTGCATCAGGCCGACGTCACACGGCAGCCGGCCTTCGGCGAACATCCGCGGTAGCGCCGAATAGTGGCACGGCACCACGTCCAGGCGTCCGGACCGGCTCAGCTCCCGAAGCTCGCCGAGCCCGCCATAGGACACCATCGACATCCGGCCGGGCATCGTGATGGCGAGCTGGTCGTTCCAGCTCAGCCCGGTGAACGTGCGGATCGGACCGATCCGGGGACTCTGCAAGATCAGCGCGTCGACCAACGGACGCGGCTCCGCGGCGGCCTGACCCCACCAGACCCCGTCACCTCGGGACAGGAATTGTCTGAAATCGATCACGTCGGTACCCGTTGGATCAAGGTTCCTGTCCCAAGGCCCCCGCCGCAGCACATCGTCACCAGGCCGAGGTCGGCCTCGCGGCGTTCGAGTTCGGGGATCAGGGTGGCGATCAGCCTGGCCCCGGTCGCACCGACGGCATGACCCAGCGCGATCGCACCACCGTTGACGTTCACGCGGTCGATGTCGGAACGCAGCTCGCGCTGCCATGCCAGCACCACTGAGGAGAACGCCTCGTTGACCTCGAATAGGTCGATGTCATCGATGCTGAGATTGTTGCGCTGCAACAACTTCCGGGTTGCCGGAATGGGCCCGGTCAGCATGATGATCGGATCGACTCCGACGGTGGTCTGGTCGACAACGCGGGCACGCGCCCGCAATCCGAGCCGGTGCGCGGCGTCACGGGAGCACAGCAGCACTGCTGCGGCGCCGTCGCTGATCGGCGAGGACGACCCAGCGGTGATTCGCCCACCTTCCTTGCGGAACACCGGTTTGAGGTTGCCCAGTGTTTCCACTGTGGTCTCCGGGCGCACGCACTGGTCGGCGTAGCGGGTCTGGCCGTCGAGTGTCATCGGCACCATCTCGGTGACGAAGCGGCCGTCGGCGATGGCCTTGGCAGCGTTCTGGTGCGATCGCGCGGCGAAGCCATCCATCTCCTCACGGCCCAGCTCCCAACGGTCGGCGATGAGCTCGGCGCTTTCACCTTGGTGCACAAAGGCGTAGCGGTCGCGCAGCTCCGCCGGCCACGGGTCGCCGTAGAGTTCGGAGACCTTGGCGGGGGAGTCGATGGGGACGTGGCTCATGTGCTCTACACCGCCGGCGACGACAACGTCGTGCGTGCCCGAGGCGACCAGCGCCGCAGCCATTTCTACCGCGGTTTGCGCCGAACCGCAGCGCCGGTCGAGCGTGGTGGCCGGTACCTCGGGCGGATAGCCCGCCTGCAGCCACGCGTTGCGGGCGATATTGCGGGACTGTTCACCGAACGGGGCGGTGCAGCCGATCACCAGGTCTTCCACCACGGCGGGTCGGATTTCGGTGCGTCTGACCAGCTCGGTGTAACAGGCGGCCAGCATTGCGTTGGGGTGAATGTCGCGGTACCACCCACGCTCGGGATGCGATTTGCCTATCGGGGTGCGTACCGCCTCGGCGATGTAGACCTCGCGGCCCGTCGAGGCAAAGGGTCCTGTTACCTTGTGGCGCATCAGATCACCGTCCCACCGTCGACTGGCAGCACTTGCCCGGTGATGTAGGACGCGGCGTCTGAGGCCAGGAAGACAAATGTCGGTGCGATCTCGTCCGGGAAGGCCCACCGGCCCAAGGGAATTCGGGCCAGGGTTTTCGCGGCCAGCTTTTCGTTGCTGCGGATATTTTCCGTCATGGGCGTCGCGGCCAGTGGCGCGACGGCGTTGACGGTGATCGATTGGCGCGCCAACTCGCGAGCCAGCGACTTCGTCAGACCGACGATGCCTGCCTTGGCGGCCCCGTAGTTCGCTTGGCCGATGGTCCCGGTGAGGCCGGCCGCCGAGGTGACATTGATGATGCGCCCGGTGCCGTCGGACCGCATGTGGTGCAATGCGGCCTGGCTGCACACGAAGCTGCCGATCAGGTGGATGTCGATGATACGGCGGAACTTCTCCTCGGAAAGGTCGGCGAACATCGCGGGTGCGATGGCGCCGGCATTGTTGACCAGGATGTGCAGTGCGCCGCCGCCGAGCTCGGCTGCGGCCGCGGCGGCTTCCTTCGCTGCTGCCGAGTCGCGCACGTCGAGCACCAATGGCTGCGCAGTACCGCCGGCGGCGGTGATCGACTCCGCGGTGGCCATGGCGGCGTCCTTGTCGATATCGGTCACCACAACGGCGGCCCCGGCGGCGGCGAAGGCATGGGCGATCGCCTGGCCGAGCCCGCTGCCCGCACCAGTCACCAGCGCCGAGCGCTCGTCGAGCCGGAAGACGTCACGCTGCTGCGTCATCAGTAGCTCCTTGGCAGGCCGAGCACGTGCTCACCCAGGTAATTGAGCACCATTTCCTGGCTGATCGGAGCGATCCGCGTCAGCCGGGCCTCGCGGAAGTACCGTGCCACGTGATACTCCTCGGAGTACCCCATACCGCCGTGTGTTTGCAGTGCGCGGTCAGCCGCGTCGAACGCGGCGTCGGCACACAGGTACTTGGCCGTATTGGCTTCGCGCGCACAGGAGTTCCCGTTGTCGTAGAGCCAGGTGGCTTTGCGCAGCGTCAGCTCGGCGGCGTCCAGCCGGGCCAACGAGTCGGCCAGCGGAAACTGTAGTCCCTGGTTCATTCCGATCGGCCGGCCGAACACAACACGCTCGTTGCCGTAGCGCACCGCCGCACGCAGCGCGGCGCGTCCAATGCCCAGCGCTTCGGCGGCGATGAGACAACGCTCGGGGTTCAGCCCGTCGAGGATGTAGCGGAAACCCTGGCCCTCCTCGCCGACGCGGTCCTCGACGGGGATCTCGAGGTCATCGATGAACAACTCGTTGGAGGACACCGCGTTTCGGCCCATCTTGGGGATCGGGCGAATATCGACCTTGCTGCGATCGAGGTCGGTCAGAAAGAGGGTCATGCCATCCGTTTTGCGGGTTGCGTCCTCGAATTTCGTGGTGCGAGTCAGCAACAGGACCTTCTCCGACTCCAATGCCTTGGAGATCCATACCTTCCGCCCGTTGACGACGTAGTGATCGCTCTCGCGCCGCGCAAACGTGGTGATCTTGGTGGTGTCAAGTCCCGCGCCCGGCTCGGTGACGCCGAAACAGACGTGCAAGTCACCGGTGACGATTCGGGGCAGGGTGCGCGATTTGAGCTCCTCGGACCCATGCACGATCACCGGATGCATGCCGAATATCGACATGTGCATGGAGCTTGCGCCGTTCATACCGGCGCCGCTGGCGGCGACCTCCTCCAGCAGGATGGATGCCTCGGTGATGCCGAATCCGTGGCCCCCATATTCCTCCGGCGTGGTAATGCCGAGCCAGCCGCCCTCGGCGAACGCGTCGTAGAACTCGGTCGGGAACTCGTGCTGCTGATCTTTGGTCATCCAGTAGTGGTCGTCGAACTTGGCTGCCAGTTCAGCGACCGCGGTGCGGATCGTCTGCTGGTCATCGCTTAGCTGGAAGTCCACAACGCTCTCCGCTCGACGACTGTTGGGAATAGGCTAAGGACTAATCATACTAATGGACAGACCAAAATGAAAGCCTGTTTACTGAGGCCCCGGTCACCTGCGCACGGTCATGCCGTGACGGGCAGTAGCGGCAGCGCGTCCGCGATGCGCTCGTTCCACGCCGCCGGTGTGCCGAATAGCACCCGGTCGAGCTTGGCCCGCTTGTAGAAGCGGTGCAGATCGTGTTCCCAGGTGTAGCCGATCGCGCCATGGAGAGTCAGCGCGCTGTCGGCGAGTTCGACGGCCCCGCCGGTAACCTGCGCCTTAGCGACGGCCGCGTGGATCGCGCGGTCAGACAAACCTTCCTCCACCGATTGCGCCGCGTAGCAGGCGATCGACAGCGAGGACTCCACGGTGACCAGCATCTGCGCGGCGGCATGTTTGACCGCCTGGAACGAGCCGATAGGCCGACCGAACTGCTGGCGTTGCTTGCTGTAGTCGACGGCGAGTTGAAGCATTCGTTCCGATGCGCCCAGTGCGTCGGCTGCGACCAGAACCGCTGCCCGGGCCGCGATTTCGCTGATCGTCGCGGCCGCGTCGAGCTCGAGTCGGCGTGCCGCGACGTCGTCAAGCACGACATCGGCCACGTCCCTGGAACGGTCCAGCAGCGAGCGGGGGTGAATCCCTATGCCTGGGTCGGCGCCTTTCACCAGCCACAGCGATATGGACTCGCCATCGGCTATCGGGACCAGAAACCGCCGCGCCCGGACGGCACCCAGTACGCACGGTATCTGCCCGTGCACCCGGTCGGTGCGGCTCTCTACCGAGGTCACCGCGGCCGGAATGCGGTCCGCCCGCACCGCCAGTGCGGTCACCTCGCCGGATTCGGATGCCGCGCGCGCCAACTCTGGCTCGTCGGCCAGCGCCGGGACGACGATCGCCGACTGCAGCCAGCCGGCCGACGGCGCCGCTGCGCGCCCCAGCTCCCGCGCGGTGAGTGCGATCTCCAGCAGGCCTCCGCCTTGGCCGCCGAGCTCTTCGTCGAAACCGACGCCGGCCCAGCCTTCGTCGACGAACAGCCGCTCAAAGCTGGAAAGATCGCCGGCATCCAACCAGCCGCGAACCGCTGCCGGGCTAGCGCGTTCGGCCAACCACTCGCGCAGCGAGGTGGTGAACAGCTCTTGTTCTTCGGAGAGCTCCCATCGCATCGGCGTTTCTCCTGCCAGGCTTCGGGTACCGACGATCGGTACGGCCAAATGAAACAAATGGTATCTTAGGTCTGACCATAAACTATGAGGGACGTGTGATGGAAGCAGCGGATGCCGTGACCACACCCTCGCGATCCGGCATTCCGCTTGGCCCATTCGATGTCCCTAAGGCGTCTGATGTGCTTGCCAGCCAGCTTCGCGAGCGGATTCTCAATGGCGAATTGGCCGAGGGTGTCTCCCTACCGGCGGAACGTGACCTGGTTAAACAGACGCAGATGAGTCGGGCCACTGTGCGCGAAGCGCTGCGGATCCTCGAAGTGCAAAACTTGGTTCGGGTCAAAGCGGGGCGTGCCGGCGGCGCGTTCGTACAGCGCCCTACCACGAAGTCGATGGCCAGCTCGGTGAGCATGCTCATCCGGGGCAGACGCATCAAACTTGTCGACCTGATGGAGACGAGGGAGGCCCTGGAGCCGTTCTGCGCCGAGCTTGCTGCCCGCAACCGCAATGACGAGGACCTCACGGAACTCGACCGGGCCAACGAAGCGATCGCCGATCCCGAGGCCGATCTCGAGCAGTTTCTGCAGGCCAACCTGGATTGGCATGTCGGTGTCGCGGTCGCCAGTCACAACGAGCTGCTGATCGGTCTCATGACTGCGCTCTCGCAGGCAATCTATGCCGGCACCAAGAACGCGGCCTTCGTCGACACTGAGGTTCGTTCGGTGACAAGCCAGGCACACCGGGCGATCACGACCGCGATCCGGGACCTTGACGCCATGGCCGCCGGGCGGCGCATGCGCCGGCATGTGCACAGCTACGCCGCCGCCTTGGCCGAATCCGACGAGCGCGACGCGATCGACGTCGGCGACGCCGCCGTGGGTCAATAGCCGCGGCGGCGATCTCGCACCCGCGGGAGCCAGCTCGGTCTTTATTTGCGGCCTCGGTGGCACACTGCGTAAGAATGCTTGTCGCCAGCCAGGTCCCCGATGTGGTCGGCGAAGATGATGCGCAGGAAAGGCAACGCCCTGCAGGTTGATTAGCCATCAACTCCGAGTAGCTTCATCGCATTCGTAGCCACGATCGCTTGCTGTCTGTTTGGGGGCGTGGAGCAGCGGTTTCGCCGTCTGCGGCGCCGAGGTGCAATTAGGCGTCCCGGGATGTACTGGCGGTGTGGTCGAGTCGGTGGGCCGCGAGGAAATCATCGACGATGCGGACGCAGTCCTGGTGGTCGATGACACGCAG
>DASZKQ010000530.1:0-7220 GCA_035552835.1 Mycobacterium sp.
TCGAACGATATTGGGCGGCAACGGGATATCGCTGGAGTATCCCGTGATCCGGCACATGGTCAACCTGGAGTCGGTGCTGACTTACGAGGGCACCCCCGAGATGCACCAGCTCGTGCTGGGCCAGGCGTTCACCGGCAGCGATGCCTTCCGCTAATGGCTGTCGATCGGACTCAGATCAAGGACCTCGAAATCGCCACTGCCGCACCGCTGCGTGGCGCCGGGGCGATAGTCTCGGGAGCTATGGCGGTTCGGATTGGCGCAACTATCGCGGCGTGTGCGCTGTTGCTGAGTGCTTTGGTCGGGACACCTACGGCGACCGCCGATCCCAGCGTCACGCTGCCTGCGATGACATCCAGCGGGGGCGGAGCGGTCATCGGCGGCGGTAACAATGCCGGGATCTCGCAGCAGCTGACCAGTCTTGGGAATCCGAATGTCCAAGAGGTAGACGGCTCGGACGCGGCTCAGTTCATTACGGCTGCCGCCGCGGTAACCAACCCGCAGCTTGCGAGCCCCTTCGGGCTGTTGCGCCGGGCGCTGGCATGCCAGACCAACAACGCCGGATTCGGGGCGCGCGCCTACCGACGCAACGACGGGCAGTGGGGAGGCGCGATGCTGGTCGCGGCCAAGAGCTCCGTCCCGAACGTCGACGCCCTTACGGCATGTGCCAAAACCAATTGGCGCAGGCCCACGGCCGGCACCCAGACGTCGATGTGCGACAACGGCTGGACCACTCCCAACTCCTTCGAAAGTCGGGGCGGCGAGGCCTATTACATCTTGTTCGCCGGCACGGCTGACGACTTCTGCAGTCAGCTCAACGGGAAGTACAAGACCAACGCAGGCGCGTGGCCGTTCTAAAAGGGCGGTGGGCGGCATCCGCTGCCATGCGGGCTTCGTTGATCCCGCGTTCCCAGCTGATGCGGGCGGCGCGGTCCTGGGTGCGAGTTCGTCGTCGCACCGGCATCATGACTCCACGGTTACGCGGCGGCGGCGGGGTGTTGGTGGATAGCGTTAGCGTCCCGGTGGGGATGGCCAGTGCCGAAAAGTACAGGCTGCCAGCGGGGTTGGTGATGTATTCGTGTTCCGTCGGCGATGTCCACACCGCGGTGCCGTCCGGCTCCTGACGATCGTGCCACCCGCTGTAGAACGTCTTGAGCAGGTGGTGGTAACGGCAGAGCAGCTTGAGGTTGGTGACAAGTTCTTAACCTGACCTCTGGCCTCGAGCACAGGTCATCTTGGTCGAGCTGCTGGGGAGCCTGTCATCCCTGAAGGGGCGGAGCGTTGTCAGGGGCGTTTTGAGCTGTTTCGACCTCGACGCGGACAGCGCTGAACCGACTGTCAAGGTGGAGCGCCACTGCGCACGCATTCCGTTGCGCCCGAACATGCAGCGACAGCTCATTCTCAAGATCGCGCGCCCGTATCGCCCGCGAGTGTGGTGATGCCACTCCAGCCAGGTCTGCGATGTCGGCCTCCGAATTCCCCAGCACGGTTGGTTGGCTGGCGGCAGAATCGATCCGATCGACCGCCAACTCTGGGTGCATCGCAGCATCCGTCGAGGGCGCGGGCAAACAGGCGAGCGACCGCCGAGATCGTCACACCGTGCTTGGACTCGATAGCGGGCACGAGGCGGTCGACAACTTCACGGACAGCGTCGTCGCTGAGTCGCTCAAGACGAACTAGCGCCAGTTGCTCGACGAGATCTTGGACGTCGACTTCCAGCCGTTGGTACCTACGGTTATCACAAACCAACACGACCCGAAGATGCGGGTGTACTGCAGCTGCCCTCAACAGCATGAGAACGCCCGCATTTGGCTGAGCCGTGTCGAGCGCGGCCAACCGATCGGCGTCGTCGATCATCAGAACAGTCGGGGCCTCGCAGTCCTCGATGATTGGCGCGAGCGGCCCTGCGGGTCAGCTCCCATCGTTGCGCGGGCGATTCGCCAAATGCGAAGACCGACCGCGCAGATGCGCGGCTGCTGCTTCAGTTGGAACGAAGCCGGGAATATTCGTATCGGTCAGTGGGTCGCGTTGGCCCTCGAATGGGTGTAGGCACTGTATGAGGTGTGTCTGGCCGCGCGTGGAGGTGGCGTATGGGCGAAGGGGGGATGCTGTCGGGCCGGGATCCACCAGTTCGAGCCCAAGTAGTGCACGAAAGCGAGCACACGCGCGTCACTGGGCTGTTCATTGCGGGGGCACGGTTGTCCATAAGGAGCCGTTGGGGGCCGGATGCGGAACGCCGGCCGCGGCACAGCACCCTGTCGTTCTGCTCGATCCCGCCGACCTCCTTGAGAACCTCCACCTTGCCCACCAACACCGCAGCTTCCAAGAAGCCGCCTACGCCGTGTTGCTGTCCGGGCCTTCGGGTTCAGCCGACATCGGCGGCGTCGCCGTCCACCCGGCCCAGGGCGTCACCACCCTGACCGTCGTCCTATCGGCCCGCGACGAAGTACTCCGCAAACTAAGAAACACGACCGAACGAGCAAATACCAAGCCACACAACGGGTTTGCCGCGATCTTGACGTTACTGGGTGAGGAGATGGTGATGGCCACCGTTGCAGATCATGTGATCGCCGCGCTGAAACTAAGCGGGGTCAGCCGCGTGTACGGGCTGCCCGGCGACAGCCTCAATGGTTTCACCGACGCGATCCGCCGGTCCGACGGCATCAGCTGGGAGCACGTCCGTCATGAGGAGACCGCCGCGTTCGCGGCCACCGCGGAGGCGGCGCTGACCGGCCGGCTGGCGGTATGTGCGGGCAGCTGCGGTCCGGGCAACCTACACCTGATCAATGGGCTGTTCGACGCGCAGCGCTCCCGTGTTCCGGTGCTGGCCATCGCGGCACACATCCCGTTGGCCGAGGTCGGTTCGGGATACTTCCAGGAAACCCACCCGCAAGAACTGTTTCGCGAGTGCAGCGTCTACTGCGAGTTGGTCAGCAACTCGGAGATGGCACCGCGCATCGTGCAGATGGCGATGCGGGCGGCGGTGCAAGAGGGCGGCGTCGCCGTCGTGGTGATACCGGGTGAGGTGTTCTTGAGCCGCATCGGCGGCACCGAGTGGGACGGGCGGCCAGTAACCGCCGCCCGCTCGGTGGTGCGCCCCGACGACGCATCGCTGCGCCAGGCCGCCGACATCGTGAACGCGGGCAGCTGCATCACGATCCTGGCTGGCGCAGGTGTCGCCGGCGCCCACGACGAATTGATCGACCTGGCCGGGATCCTGCAGTCGCCGATCGTGCATGCGCTGCGCGGAAAGGACCAGGTCGAATACGACAACCCGTACGACGTCGGCATGACCGGCCTGCTCGGGTTCGCCTCCGGATACAAGGCGATCGAGGAGGCCGACGTGTTGCTGATGCTCGGCACCGACTTCCCCTACCGCCAGTTCTATCCCAGCAATGCCAAGATCATTCAGGTCGACATCCGCGGTGCTCACCTGGGCCGGCGGGTGCCCATCGACCTGGGCCTTCTTGGCTCGGTCAAGGACACCATCGCCGCGTTGCGGCCGCTGCTACAGCCCAAGCACAACCGCGACCACCTGGATCGCGCGCTCAAACACTACCGGCGTACCCGCAAGTCGCTGGACTCCCTGGCTGTCAACGATCACCAACGCACACCGATCCGGCCGGAATACGTTGCCGCCCTGATAGATCGGCTGGCCACCGAGGACGCGGTGTTCACCTTCGACGTCGGAACCCCTACGATTTGGGCGGCGCGGTATCTCACGATGAACGGCCGCCGCCGGCTGCTCGGATCGTTCACCCACGGCACTATGGCCAGCGCATTGCCGCACGCGATCGGCGCCCAGACCCTGGACAGGAACCGGCGTGTGATCGCGTTGTCCGGCGACGGCGGCTTGACCATGCTGTTCGGCGAACTAATCACCCTGATGCAAAACAACCTGCCGGTCAAGGTGGTGGTGTTCAACAACTCGGCGCTGAGCTTCGTCGAATTGGAGATGAAGGCCGCCGGGTTCGTCAACTACGGCACCGAGCTGACCAACCCCGACTTCGCCACGGTCGGCCAAGCTCTTGGCATGTTCGGTTGCCGGGTCGAAAAACCTGGCGACCTTGAGCCGGCGCTGGCCGACGCGTTCGCCCACAACGGGCCCGCACTCGTCGACGTCGTCACCGCGCGCCAGGAGCTCTCGATCCCACCTGCCATCTCCGCCGAGCAGGCAAAGGGGTTCACACTCTACGCGATCCGCACCATCCTCGCCGGACGCGGCGACGAACTGCTCGACCTCGTCAGCACCAACGTCGCGCGCAGAATCCTCGACTGATCCGCGGGCGCCCGGTCGGCGACATCGACGTCGATTACTCGCCGGTGCAGCTGGAGGACACATTCGCCGACGAGGACCAGCGGGCCCTGGCCGCCGCCTCGGCGTAGTCGGCCATTGCGCGACCGAGACCGTCTTGACGTTGCAGAACGTGTAACGCGCAGCTCCAGCGGGCTGCGGGCCACCCAGACCGCGCCAAGCCCTCGATCGAAGTGGTGCGAGATTCCTTGCTCCTTACAACGCGTAGTGAAATCTCGCGGTGGTCGCACGCTATATGTGACCCGGTACTTGCCCGTCGGGCGGCCAACCGGTGACGCCGTCATCCAGCGGCACCTGGAGGCTGTGCAGGATCGTGGCGATCATCCGCCATGTCCCGATGGCGGTGACCAACTCGATTAGTACAGCAGGGTCGGGTCCGAGTTCACGTTCGCAGGTGGCCCAGGTCGCGGCACTGATGGCGCCGTTGCGCACGACGTCGTCGGCGGCGGCGAGCACTGCCCGCTCTTTGGGGCCAAAGGCGTTGTGCGCGGCCCAGTTACGAACGCCGAGCAGATCGTCGGCAGTCACGCCCACGCGCTGAGAAACGCGCCAGCGCACGTTCCACTCGCAGTCGCAGCGGCTGGCAGGAGGGGTACGCGAGGGTCGGTCATCGTGTCAGTATTCCTTCAACCGTCGAGACCGGTTCGCTCGCCGGCCATCGCGGCGCGCAGCCATGTTGTATGCCGTCCTCGGTGGGTGAGTTTCGGGATTCAGGTCGCCATCGGGCGGCTAGACCCGGCTGCGATTAAAGAATTCAACGTGACGCCGACTCCCGGGGCTACGGTGACTCCGTGCGGTACGCGAGCCGCAGTGGTGACCTTGGGATCTTGGGCGACAGCGTCGGAGGTGCACCCGCGGCGCTGATCGTGGCCTGCAGCGACAATCAGGAAGCGCGCTGCACCAATGGCGGGTTTGCAATGCCGCGGCTGCTGCTGCCCCTCGGCACGTTCCTGGAGCAGGCGGCGGCCAATGGCTTCCACGACCCCGATACCGATCGCGAGGTGGCAGCGACAATTTCGCCGGTTCCGACCGGCAACCCCCGACGGGTAGTGGCCGACGACCGCCGCTGAATGCCGCATAGCAGAGCGTTGTTCCCACATGGATAACAACCGAAAGGAAGCGTTGAACAATGAACTGGCACGGCGCAACTTCAGGCCTGATCACGCCCGAGCAGCGGGCGGTCGAGGATGACCTCGAGGCCCGCGTGGTCGCGTCGTTCGACACCACCCCCGATCCGCGGTTTCGACAGGTAATGCAGTCGCTGGCCCGGTATCTGCATGACTTTATTCGCGATGTGCGGCTGACGGAGCAAGAGTGGAAAACCGCCATCGAATTCCTCACCGCGTGCGGTCACATCACCGACGAGCATCGTCAGGAATTCGAGATGCTTTCAGACGTTCTCGGTGTGTCCATGCAGACCATTGCGGTCAATAACGCCTGCTATGTCAATGCCACACCGGCGACGGTGTTCGGTCCGTTCTTTGTCGACGGCTCACCCTACGTCCCGCTCGGCGGCGACATCACCGGCGGTGCCGTGGGCGAACCTTGTTGGGTGGAGGGCACGGTCACCGACGCTGCTGGGAATCCGGTTCCCGAAGCCCGGATCGAAGTGTGGGAGTGCGACGCGCACGGACTCTATGACGTGCAGTACTCGGACGGGCGAGTCGCGGACCGAGCCCATTTATTCACCGACGCCGACGGATCTTATCGGTTCTGGGGGCTCACTCCCATCCCGTACCCGGTCCCACACGACGGTCCGGTCGGGGCGTTGCTCGCGGCTGCGGCGCGCCTACCGATGCGCGCGGCGCACTTACACTTCATGGTCAGCGCCAAGGACCTGCGGACCCTAGTCACCCAGATCTTTGTGGCCGGCGACGACCTGCTGACCCGCGACAGCGTGTTCGGCGTCAAGGATTCTCTTGTCAAGGAGTTCCACGCGCAGGCTCCCGGCACCCCAGGCCCAGATGGCCGCGACCTGGGTGACAGCCCATGGACGCGGGTGCGTTTCGACATCGTGCTTGCGCCCGCCGGAATATGAGCTCCCCGTAGCCGCTATTCAACAGGAGTGAGAACGAACTTTCCCCTTGCGCCGGAGGCGATGTCTCGGTAGGTGGCGATCGCGTTATCCAAGCGTCGTGTGACGACCGCGGTGGGTGCAGGCAATGCTCCCGATTCCAAGGGGATCCGTAACTCGTCGAGCAAGCCGGCGCAGGCAACCATGTCGCGCAACGCGGAGTTCATGCCGATAGTGTGTGCGCCGCGACGGTAGAGATCCCGCATGGGAAGCCGCTCGTACCCGTCAGCCGGTGCAGCGATGACCGCGACACGACCATGCACCGTCAGCGCGGGAATCGTTGCCGGAAGCCAGGATCCAGTGGTATCGAACGCGACGTCCGCGCCGCCGTCGAGATATTCCCGGACCTGCGAGACAAACCGTTCCGGGTCTCCGCGCGTCACCGCGTGCACGCCCCGAGCCCGCAGAGCCGGTGCCTGCTCGTCACGCCGCACTCCGATCATGGTGCGAGTGCCGCGTGCGGTGGCGAGCCCCGCCGCGGCCCTTCCCCACCACGGCGGCATCCCCAACGCAATCGAACTACGTTCGATCATGGCGCGGTCTACGACAAGAAACTCGTCGCAGGTCAAGTTCGTCAGGTCTTAGGGTGGGTATGCGCTGCGGAGATGAAAGGGGACGCCATGTCGCGCCATCGCGTGGTCATCATCGGAAGCGGATTCGGCGGCCTGACCGCGGCCAGGGCGCTCAAGCGGGCCGACGTCGACATCACCCTCATCTCGAAGACGACCACCCACCTTTTCCAGCCCCTGCTGTATCAGGTGGCCACAGGGATCCTCTCCGAGGGCGACATCGCCCCGACCACCAGGCTGATCCTGCGTAAGCAAAAGAATGTCC
>DASZKQ010000531.1:0-9681 GCA_035552835.1 Mycobacterium sp.
GGTTGACGCGTCGCTGCGCAGCAGTGACCGCGACATCTACGTGGTAGGCGATATCGCGGCCGCAGAACATCCGTTGTTCGGTGGCCGGATCCGCACCGAACACTGGGCCAACGCACTCAAGCAGCCCGCGGTCGCAGCGGCCGGCATGCTCGGTGAGCAAGCCGAATACACCGAGCTGCCTTACTTTTTCACCGACCAGTACGACTTAGGGATGGAGTATGCGGGGCACGCTCCGACATATGACCGCGTCGTGTTCCGCGGCGACATTGACGGTCGAGAATTCGTCGCTTTTTGGCTCGATGCCGACAATCGGGTGCTGGCGGGGATGAATGTCAATGTCTGGGATGTGCTCGACGACGTCAAGAGTCTGATCCGGTCGAAGCGCGCTGTGGATCCTGACAAGCTGGTCGATCCGCAGGCGCCGTTGGGTGAGCTGGTCAGCTGATTCCGATGACGTCGGGTAATCGCATGCCCTGCAACCGTTCCCGCTCGGCGCGCCGGCGCTTGATCCGCAGCCGGGCATCGGCGGGCAGGGTGACCACTTCGTCGCAGGTCAGGTAGAAGATCTCGCCTGCAACGTCGATAACGTCGGCCGCGGCTAACCGGGACCCCAGTTCTCGCAGAGTCATTCGGAGTTCATGGGTGAACCGCATGGTGGTGTCGTAGGCCAGTTCCCGAGAAGCTCGAGCGCTGGCCGCCATCCGCTCGCCGAGCTTCGTCGCCGACGCATCGGGTGGAATCGGCCGCGGCACTGCGATCGCGGCCCGCCCGGCCGCAACGAGCAGCATCGCCGGATCGTCAACGAACATCAAGTTGGCGAGTTCGACTTCACCCGGACCACGGTGGCCGATCCGGGCGACGGCCGCGGTGAAGGCGGCGGCGGTACTGCGTGACACGACGCCGATGCCGTTCAGGTCTGCGTCAAGAGCCAGCCTGCACAACTGCGGATCGCTTCGGATCAGCGCCGCCAGCGCGGACGTCTTGGCTTCGACGACGTCGCTTTCCACCAACATGGCCACCCCCGAGACGGTGGTGGGCAGGCCGTTGCGCTCCACCGTCGCTGCGGTGATGCCGGTGTCGATCAGCCACAGGCCGGTGAGACCCCAGCCTTGGTGGATCCGGTCCCGCAATAAGCGAGTCCGCACCTGAAGGTCCGCGTCGGACGGCGACTTCAGTTGCGCCGCGCCGAGGTGCTCGGCAGTCGCGGCCGCGACGTAGGTCTCGGTGTCGGCCCGTAGATGCCGCAACAACGTCATCGCCCGTTTGATGGCTAGGACTTTCCTGGCCTTCGTCCCTGATCCGAGCAGCCCGCCGGCCAGCGGCGGACGACCCAACGGCAGCAGCGCATCGGCGGGTGAGCCGCCCAGCGACTGTCGCACGCCCTCACCCACGTCCCAGCCGGGTAGCTGGCCTGCGGCGATCACGCTGGCGGAAACGCCAACATAGGGGCGGTGACCGAAAACCGCGATAGCCCGGCTCCCCCATTCGCTGGCAACCACGTCGCCTACCGCCATCACCTGGCTCATCAGCCGGTTAGCGGTGCGCAAACCGGCGAGTTGGACGTCGAGCGTCATCGGAGTCAATGGCCCGGGCAGCGTCTGGGCGAGAGTGGACGCGCTGAATACCGGCAACCGGGGATCGATCCGATCGTCGAACTCGCCCTCCAGCCCGTCCGGCGCCGCGGACCGTAACTGGGTGCCGTCGGATGGGTCGGTCCGCGGCGCAACCTCCAGCGGTATTGGCAGATGACCGGGCAGGTCGACTGTGCCCCGGACGTCAAGTCTGCGGCTGGCCAATCCGCGCACAGTGTCGGCGACCGCGTCGCTCGCGCGCCAGCCGAACTCGAATTGCCACGCATCCCGCACCACAGCGACGTCCAGTTCCGGGATCAGCTGGGGCCAGGTTGGGAGGCGGGACAGCCGCGGGCGCTGCTCGATGGATCTGAGCAGTCCGCGCGCGGTGGCTACCTCGGTGGTGTCTCCAGGCGCGAGGTCGACTTGCCCGGTGCGGTTGGTCGTCACGGCGAGCACCAAGAATCGGAGCAGGTCGCGAAATGCAGCAGCCGCAACGGTGTGGCCGAATCCTTGCTATACAGCAGGCTGCCCACCGTGCGGCAGGTCATCCAGTCGAGTTGGCGGCCCATTAGCGGCGCCATCCGGACGATCAGGCTCGGCGCCCAGCCGCTCGACGCCAACGACTCGGCCTGTCGGTAGAGGCTGGGCTGCCCAGCCGACTGCGACACGTAGATCAGCCGGGCACCTGCACGGGCCGCCGCATGGGCGACGCGCACCAGTCCGCTTATTCCGGCGCTGCCGGCCGCAGTGGGCTCGATAGGGGCGAGGTGCAGGACCACGTCGGAGTCGTCGGCCAGCTGCTGCAGCATCGGTCCGTCGAGCGGCCCGCAAACGAAGTCGACGCCGGGATGCAAGTGTTCATGCTGGTGTGCTGCGATACCGCTGACCGCGTATCCGGCGGCGAGTAGCTGCCGGGCGACGGCACGTCCAACCACTCCGGTGACCCCGGTGAGCAGGATCCGCACGAATTGATGACAATAAGCGTGCGAAGCAGTTCACAGGCAACTTTCAGCTAACCCGGAATGGTTACTTCAGCGTGGCGGTGCCATCCGCGCGGATCGTAACTTTGGCGCCGGCGATGTCGTCATGCACTGTCGCCGCCGCTGACGCCGGATCGGACATCAAAGCCAGGGTGCGGCGATCGTCGGGGGTTCGAACCGCAAGAAACGCCTTCTCCGGCCGGCCGTCCCGGTCAAACGGCGTCGTCCAGGCTTCGAGGGTGCCGACGCCTTCCCATTCCACCGCCGGATCTCGGGTGGGTTCTCGGTCGACCGCGGATTGCACGTCTTCCCAACGGAATTCGGCTGGCGGCGGTTCGGTGCCGTACACACCGAAGCTGTGCTTGGTCAGGTAGCCGCCATTGGCGGTAATCAAGCCGCGGCGCCCAGGGTTAGCCGTCAGCAGCTCGGCCATCGTCGCGATCGAGTGCGACACGTAGTTGTTCCACGGACCGCCGGCGAATGTCAGCCCTCCGGTCACGGTCAGCGGCCGGTCCGGATCGTCAACCGGCAGTCCGAGTTCGGCCGCCGCGACCTGTACAGCGGACGGAAAACAGGAGTACAGGTCGACGTAGTCGATGTCGTCAATGCCCAGACCGGCCAGCGCCAGCGCGCGGGCACCGGCGACCCGGATGGCCGGCGATCGGTACAGTTCGGCGCGCTCGCTGATCGCATAGGTGTCGTGCGCGTCGGTGCCCGCATACGGGTAGACCCAGCGTTCGGTTGGGATATGCAGGCGGGTCGCGGTCTCGACCGAGGTCAGGATCAGAGCGGCGGACTGGTCGACCATGTTGTTGGAGTTCATCAACTTGGTGTACGGCCAGCTGATCATCCGGTTCGCCGGGCCGTCCTGCGAAATCTCCTCGGCCGCAACAGGTTTGCGGATCCAGGCATGGGGATTGTGCACCGCCACGGCGTTGAACTGGGCCCATAGCTCACCGACGCGCTTGCGGTGATCCTCGATCGACTCCCCGGCGCTGATTCGCAGCGCCTGCTCGAACATCGGATAAACATAGGCCGGGCGATCCAGCCCGATGCGGAGCTCGGCCGGCCCGGCCATCGGCACATTCTCATCAGCGCTCTCGACAACAGGAACCGACTCATCCTGATCGGTCCAGGTAAGTCGCTTGCCCTTGGCGCGCAATTGCGTCCTGGTGCGCCACATTTCCGCGCCGGCCACCAACACCACGTCCGCGCGTCCGTGTCGGATGTCCAGACAAACTTGGTTGACCAACGACTGCGGCACGTTGCCCCCCACGCCGCTGTAGCGGGTGGCCGGGCGGTCGGCGCCGATGCGTTGGCTCAGCAGCAGCCCGGGGTCCCGGTAGCGTGCCGAGAACAGGTTGACCACGCGGATGGAGTCGACAGCCTCGAGCACCTGCGGGTCGGCGGCTTGACGGGCGGCCGCGGCCATCAAATCCACGGGTTCGACGGTGTTTTGTTGCGCGTCCGGGTCCTCATGGTGATTGAGCTGGCCGTAGCCGACCAGCACCGGCGTCCTGGTGTTGACGGGCATTGACGAAGACCTTCCGCGATATGTGCCGTGGGGAAAGCTAGGCGGTGTCGATGGCGGCCAGCGTAGTGCCCGGGTTTGCCGTCCGATGCGCGCGGGCGGCACGGGATCCTGGTGAAACTGCAACCGGTCTCGGTGCGTAACTCAGCAGACGGCGTCGCGGCGACTACTCGCTCAATTCGCTAACAGGACGGGAGCGGTTCGCTACGGTTCAGCCCATGGCGTCCCTGTTCGATCCCGCCGGCCTCGTCGACCTAGCGGAGCAGGCAGTGCGCGCCTACATCAAAGCCGCGAGTTGGGGCGAGCGCCAGGTGTTTGGACTCATCCGTTCGGGGATGCATGTATCCACCACAGCGGTGACGGCACCACCCCCGACCGACGCCGAGATCGAGAAAAGCACCGACGGCAACGTCGAGAGTCTTGACGCCAAAATGCACGGCTTGCTCGACCGCGCCGTCGGGCAAGACACGGCTTCAAGCCGCCAAGAGCTGTTCCACAAGGTTCTCGACCAGATCGTGCCCGACGAGGCGCGCATTATCAGCGCGCTCTCCGACGGCTGCGCGTCCCCGTTGCTGAACGTCTATGCGCGCACACGGGCCGGACTGGCGGGCGAGGTAGTGCTGGAAAACATGTCGCTGATCGGAAGGACCGCCAACCTCGCACTGCCTCACCTGACCCCCATGTACGTCAGTCACTTGCTGTCGCTCGGGCTGGTCGAATCGAATCCCGAGGACCCCGCCATGAAGGAGGAGTACGAGGTTCTCGGCGCCGACCCCGCCTTCCTCCGAGCCATCAAGAACGCCAGCCGTGGCCCCATCCCGGCGCGCATCGAGAAATACACGCTGCGCTTGTCTGGGCTTGGTCTCGAACTATGGGCCGCGGCGGGCGGGCCGCAGGAACGCGAGTGACGTTCTCCGTAGTCGCCTGGGCGCAGAGCTGGGGCGAGATCACTGCCGATGTCAGGCTCAACTGGTTCATCTACTTGTCGATGCCGCTGGTGGCCGCGTTCGTCGGCTACACCACGAAACTCGTTGCGCTGCAGATGCTTTACCGTCCGATCGACTTTGTGGGCATCGGGCCAATCGGTTGGCAGGGCGTGGTTCCGCGCCGCGCCGGCAAAACCGCAGCCCTGACTATCCAGATGCTCACCGACAAACTGCTGCGGCCCGAGGAGATCTTGGACAGGATCGACACCAAGCAGGCGGTGGAGGAGCTCCGCGAGCCGCTCACCCGAACCGCCGACACCATGGCTCGCGACCTGGCCGAGCAGGTGCGCCCCGGGCTGTGGGACTCGATCCCGGCCGCCGGCCGCAACGCCGTGCT
Source organism: Mycobacterium sp. (assembly GCA_035552835.1). Taxonomy (GTDB): domain Bacteria; phylum Actinomycetota; class Actinomycetes; order Mycobacteriales; family Mycobacteriaceae; genus Mycobacterium. The sequence continues at coordinate 5,409 of DASZKQ010000531.1, forward strand.
GTCGCGAGTGCAGACCGCCGCCCCGGACGTCATCGACAAGTTGCTGACCGAAATGAAGACTGACTTGCCGCGGTTCCTCGACCTGCAGTACCTCGCGGTCACCATCCTGGTAAAAAACAAGGCCCAGCTCAACGCGCTGCTGAAGGGCATGGGCGGAGCCGCAATGAAGTTCATTCGCCGCAGCGGCATCTACTTCGGTCTCGCGATCGGCCTGATACAGATGGTTGCTTGGGGCCTGTTCCACAACCCCTGGATCATGCCCGGGTTTGGCTTCGTGACCGGTTTCGCCAGCGACTGGCTGGCGCTCAACCTGATCTTCATCCCCCGCGAGCCGAAGAAGCTGTTGGGCTTCATCCCGGTACACGGCGTGCTGCACGCGCAGCGGGAAAACGTGACCCGCGACTACGCCCGCATCTTGGCAAACGACCTCTTTTCCGCCGATGTGCTCCTGGAAGCGATCCTGCGCGGCCCCGCCTCTGAACGGCTGTTCGCAGCCATCGAGAAAGAAGTCTCGGCAGCACTCGACGCCCAAGCCGGGGTCGCGCGGCCACTGATCACGCTGGCGATCGGCACCAAGCGCTACCGCCAGGCCAAAGACGCCATCGTGCAGATGCTCCTCGAGCGTCTACCGGAGACGATGCAGGAAGCCAAGGACTACGCCGCCAAGACGCTCGATGTCGAAAACCTCATCGCCGAGAAGATGAACAAGCTGAGCCCAGCTCAGTACGAAGCCATCCTCCGCCCCGTGTTCAAAGACGACGAGATGCTCATGATCACGGTCGGCGCCGTACTCGGCTTCCTTGTCGGAGAACTGCAAGTCGTCCTTGTCGAGCAATTCGCACGCTAGCTCGGCACGACCTCGGCTTGGTGCGCTGTTCACCGAGCTTGCGGACAATCGAGCGGATGAGCTCACAAACCGTCACGTCCGCGAAACTTTCCGACGACGAACTTGCCGGCATCCACGCCTACTGGCGCGCGGCCAACTATCTGTCGGTCGGCCAGATCTATCTGCTGGACAATCCGCTGCTGCGTGAGCCGCTGGCGCCCGAGCACGTCAAACCGCGGCTGCTGGGACATTGGGGCACCACGCCGGGGCTCAATCTGGTCTACGCACACCTGAACCGCGTCATCCGCGACCGCGATGCCAACGTCATCTTCATCACCGGACCCGGTCACGGCGGCCCTGGGCTGGTCGCCAATGCCTACCTGGAAGGCACCTATAGCGAGGTGTACACCGGCATCGAAGAAGACACCGACGGACTGCGAAAGCTGTTCCGGCAGTTCTCCTTTCCCGGCGGTATCCCCAGCCACGTCTCTGCCCCGACGCCGGGATCAATCCATGAGGGCGGCGAGCTCGGATACGCCTTGGTACACGCCTACGGCGCGGCGTTCGACAATCCCGACCTGGTGGTCGCCTGTGTCGTCGGCGACGGCGAGGCTGAAACCGGGCCGCTGGCAGCCAGCTGGCACTCCAACAAGTTCCTCAACCCGGTCAGCGACGGTGCGGTGCTGCCCATCCTGCACCTCAACGGCTACAAGATCGCCAACCCGACCGTTTTGGCGCGTATCCCGCACGACGAGTTGGAGTGGCTGCTGCGTGGCTACGGCTACCGACCCATCACCGTCGCCGGCGCCGATCCCGCCAACGTGCACCAGCAACTCGCCGCCGCGCTGGACGAGGCCTTCGATGACATCGCCGCAATTCAGCGGGAAGCTCGCAGCGGCGGGAAAACCGAACGGCCGGTCTGGCCGATGATCGTGTTGCGCACTCCCAAGGGTTGGACCGGACCGCAAGTGGTGGACGGCAAGCAGGTGGAGGGCACCTGGCGAGCACATCAGGTCCCCCTCGCCGAGACCCGGAATAACCCCGCCCACCGCGCACAGCTGCAAGAGTGGCTGCGCAGTTACCAGCCCGAGGAGTTGTTCGACGGGGCCGGCAGGTTGCGCGCGGAGCTGCGGGCACTGGCACCCGGCGGCGATCGCAGGATGAGCGCGAACCCGCACGCCAACGGCGGCCTGCTGCTACATGACCTGGACCTGCCCGACTTTCGCGACTACGCGGTCGAGGTGTCGCGGCCGGCGACGAAGACCCACGAGGCCACCCGGGTGCTGGGCACGTTCCTGCGGGATGTGATTGCCGGTAACCGCGACCGGTTCCGGCTGATGGGCCCCGACGAGACCGCCTCGAACCGCTTGGACGCGGTCTACGAGTCGACCGGCAAGGTGTGGCTTTCGGAAACGATGCCCGACGATGACCACCTCACACCGACCGGCCGGGTGATGGAGGTGCTCTCCGAGCACCTCTGCCAAGGCTGGCTGGAGGGGTATCTGCTGACCGGTCGGCATGGACTGTTCAACTGCTACGAGGCGTTTGTGCACATCGTCGACTCGATGCTCAATCAGCACGCGAAATGGTTGTCGACTAGCCGCGAACTGCCATGGCGGCGGCCGATCGCGTCGCTGAATTATCTGCTGAGTTCCCATGTTTGGCGCCAGGACCACAATGGTGCCTCGCATCAGGATCCCGGGTTCATCGACCTGGTCGCCAACAAACGCGCCGAGATCGTGCGGGTTTATCTGCCGCCGGACGGCAACACACTGCTGTCGGTAGCCGACCACTGCCTGCGCAGCCGCGACTACGTCAACGTCATCGTCGCCGGGAAGCAGCCGGCGCTGGCCTATCTCGACATGGAGTCCGCTATCGCCCACTGCACCCGCGGCCTGGGCATCTGGCAATGGGCGAGCACCGCGACGGCCGAACCCGACGTGGTGTTGGCCTGTGCCGGCGACATCCCGACGCAAGAGACGTTGGCGGCCGCCGACATTCTGCGTCGCGAATTGGCCGACTTGGCGGTGCGAGTGGTCAACGTGGTCGACCTGATGCGCCTGCTGCCGGACTCCGAGCACCCGCATGGCTTGCCGGACAACGAATTCGACGCCCTGTTCACCAGCGACAAGCCGGTCATTTTCGCCTACCACGGTTATCCGTGGCTGATCCATCGGCTCACCTATAGCCGCGCCAATCACCATCACATGCATGTGCGCGGGTTCAAGGAGCGCGGCACCACGACGACGCCGTTCGACATGGTGATGCTCAACGACCTGGACCGCTTCCACCTGGTGATGGACGTCATCGACCGGGTGGACGGGCTGGCCGGCCGAGCCGCCATGCTTCGTCAGCAGATGGCCGATGCCCGGCTGGCCGCGCGTCGCTACACCCGCGAGCACGGCGAGGACGACCCGCATATCGCGGGCTGGACCTGGCGGGCGAGCGAGCGGAACGAACGCAGTGAGTGACGGGAGCGAGGCGACCCATCCGACCTGGGCAGGCGAGCACGTAACCTGGTGAGATGTCTGCCTACGAGAGCGCCGCGGAACCGCATCCGCTGTTGTCGCAGCTCTCGGCGCTGCACCAGTTCCGTATCTACGTCGACGTCGCGCTGGTCGTGGTGGTGCTCGCGCTGACGAACCTGATCGCACACTTCACTACGCCGGCGGCGGGCATCGCGACGGTCCCGGTGGCGGCGGTCGGCCTGGTCGCGTTGTTGCGGTTCAACGGTCTGGGCTGGGCCGAGCTCGGCCTGGGCCGTGACCACTGGAAATCCGGCGCCGCGTATGCGTTGGCCGCGACGGCGCTGGTGGTGACGATGATCGCCGTCGGCATGCTGCTGCCGCTGACCCGGCCGATGTTCATGAACAACCGCTACGCAACGATCTCGGGCGCACTGGTTGCTTCGATGATCGTCATTCCGTTGCAAACCGTGATCCCCGAGGAGCTGGCTTTCCGCGGTGTGCTGCACGGTGCGTTGAACCGGGCCTGGGGGTTTCGCGGTGTCGCGCTGGCGGGTTCGCTGCTGTTCGGTCTCTGGCACATCGCGACGTCGTTGGGGCTGACAAGCAGCAACGTCGGCTTCACTCGGCTGTTCGGCGGCGGACTCGTGGGCATGCTGGCCGGCGTGACGTTGGCAGTGATCGCGACAGCGGCGGCCGGGTTCGTATTCAGCTGGCTACGCCGGCGCAGCGGCAGCCTGATCGCGCCGATCGCCCTGCATTGGTCGCTGAACGGGTTGGGCGCGTTGGCTGCCGCGCTGGTCTGGCACCTGTCCAGCTGACCGGTCTTTAGACCAGCAGCACGGCGGCACCGGCGATACGCCCGGCGCTCAGATCAGAGAGCGCTCGATCAGCTTGAGCCAGTGGGTATTCCGGCGTGGTCACCTTGATGTGATGTTCGGCTGCAAAATCGAGGAACGCCCGTGCGTCGGCGCGGGTATTC
>DASZKQ010000532.1:0-2453 GCA_035552835.1 Mycobacterium sp.
GGTTGAACACCGGATGCACCGACACCAGATCCATGTGGGCGTCGTAAAAAGCATCTAGCGTTCCCACGTCGCGCCAGTAACCCCGGTCTCGGTCGGTGGCCCCGGGCACCTCGTTGTCGGAGAAGTCGTATACCGCGGCCAATCCGTCGGAGACCAGCCGCGGAATGATGTCGCCGCCCATGTCGTGATCGGAATTGTCCGCCTCGGCGTCGGCACGGATCGCGTCGATCAGCACCTTGGTGGTGAAGATGTAGTTGCCCATCGACACGAAGGTGGCCTCCGGGTCGTCGGGCGTTCCAGGCGGATCACCGGGCTTCTCGACGAAGCCGCGGATGCGGCCGGACTCGTCTGCGTCGATGCAGCCGAATGCGCTCGCCTCGGCGCGGGGCACCCGGATCCCGGCCACTGTGGCCCCCGCGCCGCTGTCGATGTGGAACTGGACCATCTGCTCGGGGTCCATCCGGTAGACGTGGTCGGCGCCGAAAACCACGATGTAGTCCGGATCCTCGTCGTAGATCAGGTTCAGCGATTGATAAATGGCGTCGGCCGAGCCGGTGTACCACCGCGGACCGAGCCGTTGCTGGGCCGGAACCGGGGTGATGTACTCACCGGCCAACCCGGACAATCGCCAGTTCTGCGAAATGTGACGGTCCAGCGAGTGTGACTTGTATTGGGTGAGAACGCAGATCCTCAGGTAGCGGGCATTGACGAGATTGGAAAGGACGAAGTCGATCAGCCGGTAAGCGCCGCCGAAGGGAACCGCGGGTTTGGCCCGGTCCGCGGTCAACGGATACAACCGCTTGCCCTCCCCGCCGGCCAGGACGATGCCGAGCACCTGTGGCGCTGCCCTCATGAATCAAACCTATCGGCCGTCGCGAACCGCTGCCAGGTCATTCCCGTGAATACCCACGCTGACGGACTGTCCATCAAGCTATTTGGCTCAACCCGGCGACGGCGCTATCCAGAAGCGACTACTACCGTGCCGGGTATGCGGGTGGCGATGATGACTCGGGAATATCCGCCGGAGGTGTACGGCGGCGCGGGGGTGCACGTAACCGAGCTCGTCGCGCAACTGCGCAAACTGTGCCAGGTTGACGTGCACTGCATGGGTGCCCCCAGGCCGGGCGCGTTCACCTATCAGCCCGACACCCAGCTGCGCGGCGCGAACCCGGCGCTGTCGACGTTGTCGTCCGATCTGGTGATGGCCAACGCCGCCACCGAGGCCAACGTGGTTCACACCCACACCTGGTACACCAGCTTGGCCGGGCAGCTGGCGTCATTGCTCTATGACGTCCCACATGTGTTGACCGCGCACTCGCTGGAGCCGTTGCGGCCATGGAAGGCAGAGCAGCTCGGCGGCGGCTACCGAATCTCATCGTGGGTGGAGCAGACCGCGGTGACGGCCGCAGATGCCGTCATCGCCGTCAGCTCGGGTATGCGCGATGACGTGCTGCGGGTCTATCCGACGCTGGATCCCGGCCGGGTGCATGTCGTGCGCAACGGGATCGACACCGAGGTGTGGCACCCGGCCGAGCCGCTGGGATCCCTCCCGGGGGAGTCCGTGCTTACCGACCTCGGCGTGGACCACGGCAGGCCGATGGTGGCATTCGTCGGACGGATCACCCGGCAGAAAGGGGTCGCCCACCTGCTTGCGGCCGCACACCAGTTCAGCCCCGACGTGCAGTTGGTGCTGTGCGCCGGAGCGCCCGACACGCCGGAAATCGCCGCCGAAGTGGCCTCCGGGGTAGCCGAGCTGGCCCGCTCGCGCGCCGGTGTGTTCTGGGTCAGGGAAATGCTGCCGATCGGCACGATACGCGAGATACTCTCGGCTGCAACAGTTTTCGTATGTCCTTCAGTGTATGAGCCGTTGGGCATCGTCAACCTCGAAGCGATGGCCTGCGGCACTGCGGTGGTGGCCTCCGACGTCGGTGGCATACCCGAAGTGGTCGCCGAAGAAGCGACCGGTTCGCTGGTGCACTTCGACGCCGACGATCCCGTCGGCTACCAGACCAGGCTCGCTGAGGCGGTCAACGCCCTGATCGCCGATCCCGAAAAGGCGGAGCGCTACGGCCAAGCGGGACGGCAGCGCTGCATCGCGGAATTCTCCTGGGCGCGCATTGCCGAACAGACGCTGGAGATTTACCGGAAGCTGGCTTAGCTGGTGACGCCTTTGAGTTCGTCGCCCAGCGCGGCAGCTTCGTCGGGTGTCAGCTCGACGACGAGTCGACCACCGCCCTCCAGCGGTACCCGCATCACGATGCCGCGCCCCTCCTTGGTCGCTTCCAGTGGACCGTCTCCGGTCCGGGGCTTCATCGCCGCCATCGAGTGCTCCCTCCGGGTTCGAGGAGGCCCGCCGTCACGGACCTGGTCAGCGCCGGGCATGCCCCGCCAGTGGAATTCCAGCCATCCCCGGCATTGAACTGCAAATTCACCCCTCCATTGTTCCCTATCCG
>DASZKQ010000533.1:0-11067 GCA_035552835.1 Mycobacterium sp.
ACCCGGGGGCAGCGCGCCCTGGCGCATCTGCTCCAGCTGCGCGCGCGCGGCCATCTGCTGGGCGAACAGCGCGGTCTGAATCCCGTGGAACAGCCCTTCCAGCCAGCCGACCAGCTGCGCCTGGGCGATGCGCAGCTCGGCATCCGACGGGACGGCTCCCTCAGTGAACGGCAGGGTGAGACGGTCGAGTTCTTCACGCAGTTCCGGCGCCAGCCCGTCTTCGAGTTCCCGGATGCTGGTGGCGTGGATCTCGCGCAACCGGTTACGGCTGGCGTCGTCGAGCGGAGCCGCCCGTACCTCCTCGAGCAGCTGTTTGATCATGGTGCCGATGCGCATCACCTTGGCCGGCTGCTCGACCAGGTCGGTCAGCGACCGGTCATCGGAGTCGTCGTTCGCGGCCGCCATCAGCCGTGGGTCGAGGCCACCGATGATTTCGATGTCGTCGTCGTCGTTGCCGTTACTCAAGCCAGTCACTCTCCTTGCCGCTGGCATCTGTTCACGTTTTGGGTGTCGGGGCGCCGCGCCATTCGTAGATTCGGGCTTCACCGTTGTCGTAGATCTTCCCCCACGACTTCGATTGGTCTATTGACACTAGCCCGTCGGGCACCTTGAACCCCCGAACCGTCGGGACGCTGGTCAGGATGTAGCGAATGTTGAGCGCCCGCAGTGCCTCGGACACCCGCGGATCGTTATCGCGATCGGCATAGGCCCAAAAAATGAAGCGGTAATAGCCCGGGCCGGTTTGCTGCGGGAAGTCGTAGTGGGTCCACAGCGGGTGCAGGTCGGCCACCGCGTACATCCACCCGGTGCCGTCGACGTTCGAGTCGCCGATCAGGGTGTTCCGGGCCCCCGGCAGGGTCGCCAGGTAAGCCATCGCATCCAGGTCTTTCTGGTTGATGATCACCGAGTCGTATTTGTCGCCGAACAGCACCAGGTGTCGGTACAAGTAGTGGCGAGCAGTCAGCACGGTGCTGATCACCAGCAGGACCACCGTGACCGAAACCGACACCGCCCCAGGCAGTCGCGCGAACCGCCCGGTGAGCCGTTTGGTTCCGGCCACCGCCGCCAAGACGATTGCGAACACCGCGATCCCTGCCATCGGCGTGACGAGCATCGTCAGCACCGCCGAGAGCCGTCGCGGATCGTTGTAGAAGAACTGGCTGAATTCTTCGATCGTGGCACCGACCAGGTTGTGAAACGGCGCCCCCGAGTAGATGGTCGCCACGGTCAGCACCAGCCAGAGCACCGGCGGCCACCAGATTCGCTTGTACAGCAGGATCACCATCCCGATCGCGCTCAACGCGATCAGGCCGTATTGGGTCGGGAAATCGTTGAGGTGACGGGTGTGCAAGAGCAGCGCATCGATGACGCCCTGCTTGACGCTCTTGAAGCTGGGGAACGCATGCCCGGCGATGATGTCGGCCTGATGGGCCACCCCGATGAACTGCGGCGCGAGGATCAGCGCGGTCGGCACCGCAACCGCCGCCAGGATCAGCACGTCGGCGAGCCGTCCACGCACCGGATGCCAGCACGCGTCGAAAAGCCACCAGGCCAACAGGAACAAGATCACGACGAACCCGCCGGTGAGGTGCAGCGACAGCACGCCTACCAGCGCCAGCACGGCGGCCGGGATGCGGTCGCGATGCTTACACGTCGAGGCAATCAAGACGAACGTCGGGATCGCGACCCCGTAGGCCGCCAGGTTGGGCATCGCGGCGACACCGAACTCCACGTAGGGCACCGAAGTGAACGACGCCGACATCGCCGCGGATGTGGCCGCCGCGCCGGCGGCGAGCCACTCGCTGGCGCGCGGCCTGAGCAGAAACCAGGTGAGCATGGCCGCGCTGGACGGAAACAGCCAAACCGACGCCGCCACCGAGCTCAACGTGTAACCGGTCGTCGGCGCCGCCCCGGTGAGCTGACAGAACACCGCGGTCAGGGCGTGAAACACCGACGGGTAGTACAGCGGTTGGTGGGTTTCGACGTTGCGCAGCTCGCCCATATGGGTGGACGACGCCTGGCCGGTGTCGAGGATGAAGCGCACCTCGTTCGCATGCCAGATCGCGTCCCAGGTACTGGGGATGGACTGCCAATGCGTGATGCCGCGATAGGCCGCCCACATGATCAGCAGGCCACCCAGCAGCACACCCGCGGCTGCCGTCAGCCCGGGCCAGCCACCGATCGCTCGGGTCGGTGGCTCGGTGTCGCGGTAGCGGGCCAGCAGCGGCTGCAAACCCGTCATCAGTAAACACACCGCGGCCAGCGTGATGATTGCTGTCCAACCGTTCCAAGGGATTCCGAGCGCGCCGAACGGGATAATCGCCAGAGCCACCACACCGAAAGTCAGCGCCGGGCCAACTGCGACAGCGACCGGCCAGGTTAGCTGGGTGATTCGTGCGACGATTGCCCCCGGCGCGATCAGCAAAAACAATGCGATCAGCGTTCCGATCCACAGCCCCACTGGACTAGTATGGCTGGCCGGGTGACCTGGCTCGGGACGGCGGGGACGCATCTGGGCGCCCGCTACCGTCATGGTTTAGCTGAATCTGCGGAACTCTAAGGTGGCTGGCATGGCCTACGACGTCGCCCGGGTGCGGGGATTACACCCGTCTCTCGGGGACGGGTGGGTGCACTTCGACGCGCCGTCGGGGATGCTGATTCCCGACTCGGTGGCGACCACCGTGTCGACGGCGTTCCGCGGGTCGTTCCCTAGCACCGTCGGTCCGCATCCGGCGGCCAAGCGCAGCGCCGCAGTGCTGGAAGCGGCGCGCCAGGCCGCTGCAGATTTGGTCAACGCCGACCCGCGCGCAGTAGTGCTGGGTGCCGATCGTGCGGTGTTGCTGTCGTCGTTAGCCGACGCGTCGTCGACCCGGGCCGGCCTCGGCTACGAGATGGTCGTCACCCGGCTGGACGACGAAGCGAACATCGCGCCGTGGCTGCGCGCAGCAAACCGGTTCGGTGCCAAGGTGAAGTGGGCCGAGGTCGACATCGAGACCGGCGAGCTGCCGCCATGGCAGTGGGAGGGCCTGATCGGGCAGCCGACCCGTCTGGTCGCTGTGACGTCAGCGTCGGGGACGCTGGGCACCATCACCGATCTGCGCCCGGTGACCAAGTTGATTCACGACGTCGGCGGGTTTGTGGTCGTCGACCATTCCGCCGCCGCGCCGTACCGTCTGGTCGACATCGACGAAATCGACGCCGACGTAGTGGCCGTCAACGCCGTCGGGTGGGGCGGACCGCCCATCGGAGCGTTGGTGTTTCGCGCCCCGGCGATGATCAACACCTTCGCTTCGGTGTCGACGAACCCGTACGCCACCGGACCGGCGCGTCTCGAAGTCGGCGTGCATCAGTTCGGTCTGCTGGCCGGCTTCGTCGCGAGTATCGAATACCTTGCGTCACTGGATGAGTCGGCCCGCGGAACACGGCGCGAAAGACTTGCTACCTCAATGCAATCGGCCATGTCTTATATGGACAGGATCTTCGATTACCTGATGAGCTCGCTGCGGTCGCTGCCGTTGGTGGTGGTGATCGCCCGGCCCGAGGCGCGGATACCGGTGGTCAGTTTTGCTGTCCACGAGGTGCCGGCCGAACGGGTGGTGCAACGGTTGGCGGACAACGGAATTCTGGCGATCTCCAACGCGAGCTCGCGAGTGCTTGACGTGATCGGTGTCAACGACGTCGGCGGCGCAGTCACCGTCGGGCTGTCGCATTACTCGACGATGGCCGAGGTCGACCAGTTGGTGCGCGCCCTGGCGTCGCTGGGCTAGTCGCTAGACGGTCAGCACGATCTTTCCTGTCACCTGCCCCGACGACAACAGTCGATGAGCCTCGGCGGCCTGCTGGATCGGCAGGTGCGCCCCGATGATCGGCCGGACCCGTCCGTCAGCAATCATCGGCCAGACCGAGGTCGTCACCGCCTCGACGACCGCGCTCTTACTGTTGGGACCGGTCACCGGTCGGCCCCGCAGCGCGGTCCCGATCACCCGTGCCCGTTTGCTGACCAGCTTGCCGAGGTTGAGTTCGCCCGTGACTCCGCCCTGCATCCCGATGACGATCAGCTGGCCGTCGCTGGCCAGTGCGTCGATGTTGCGGTCCAAATACGCGGCGCCCATGATGTCCAGGATCACGTCGGCGCCTGCGCCGTCGGTTGCCTCGTGTACTCGCGCGACGAAGTCCTCATCGTGGTAAGCGATGGTGATTTCGGCGCCCAATTCGCGGCACAGTTCCAGCTTGGGGGCGGATCCCGCGGTGACCGCCACCCGGGCACCCAATGCCCGAGCGACCTGGATGCCATGCGTTCCCACCCCGCTCGCGCCGCCGTGGATCAGCAGCAGCTGGCCCTGGCTCAGCTGAGCCGTCAGCGCCAGGTTCGACCACACCGTGCACGCAACTTCCGGTAGGGCGGCGGCGTCCCGCGGGTCGACGCCGCCGGGAATCGGCAGCAGCTGACCAGCGGGAACAACGACGTATTCGGCGTAGCCGCCGCCCGCCAGCAAAGCGCAGACTTCTTGCCCGGCCGACCATTCGCTGACGTCGCTGACATCACCGCCCACCGCCTCGACGACGCCGGAGACCTCCATGCCGAGCAACTCGCTGGCACCCGGTGGTGGCGGATAGTGGCCGGCGGCCTGCAGCAGGTCGGCCCGGTTAACGCCGGCGGCGCTGACTTTGACGAGCACCTCCCCGTGGCCCGGCGCGACATCGGGGACTTCCTGCCACACCAGTTGATCGGCGGATTCAGCGACGATGGCATGCATCCTCGACACGCTACTACCTGCGGATAACGACTGTCCGAAAGGCTTTTTCAAAGGGTTTGTGTCGCATAGCATGACGTAATGGCCGCCCTGATTGCCGGCCGGACAGCCAGTGAGATGCCCGGGCTGGATATCGCCGAGCAAAAGTCATGGCAGAACTTCTTGGACTCCACCCTTCGTTTGTATTCCGCGCTCAACCGTCGACTGACCGATGCGCACCAGTTGTCGCTGTTCGACGTCCGGGTGCTGGACATCTTGGACAACGCACCCTCCGGCTGTGCCCGGATGGGCGATCTGGCCGAGGCGCTGCCGTCGCTGCCGAGCCGCCTGACCCGTCAGATCCGTCGCCTGGAGACGCAGGGACTGGTGCGCCGGGAGGCCAGCCAGGATGACGGGCGCGGGGTCGTCGCAGCCATCACCGACGATGGCCGGGTAGCGGCGAGGCAGGCCATGGTGACTTACGCCCAAGGTGTGCGGACTTATTTCCTGGGCCAGTTGTCACGTTCGCAGATCGCCGCGATGGGGGAGAACTGTCGGCGGATCAGCGTCGCGCTGAAACTGTCCGACCGGGCTTCGAAGACCGGCGGGCAGGCCGGCGGGGCCTGACACCGTTACCCTTGTCGGCGGTGGCGTGGCAGAGCGGCCTAATGCACTCGCCTTGAAAGCGAGAGACGGCTAAAACCGTCCGGGGGTTCAAATCCCTCCGCCACCGCCCTCCTCCGCCACCGCCCCTCCGCCACCGCCAGTGTTACTTGACCAGTGCGAACTAGTCAGCGAAATCGCGAACGATCTCTTTACGCCTTTCGGTGATCAGCTTCTGGGCACCCGCGGGATCTCGGCAGCGATACGGTCCATGAGCGCGGTGTACCGCTTGACCTCGGGATCTCTGCCCGGCTTGCCGCTGCTGACCACACCTGCGGCCAGCTGGCGCTCGGGGTCGGCCCAGATCGCGATGTTGACCAGACCGAGGTGACCGAACGCTGCCGGCGCATTGCGACCGAACGGGCCGAACCTGTCCGTACCCAGCTGGAAACCCGTGCCCCAGCGGGCAGGCGCCAGCCCGGTCGCGAAATCAGGCCGCAGACGCCGACTTTGGCGCACCGCGCCCCGCAGTGTTTCCGGGCGCATCACCTGGATGCCGTCGAGTTCGCCTCCGCGGCACCATATTTCGGCAAATCTCGACATCTCATCAGCATGCGAAACGGTGTTCGACGACGGGATGACGGTAGTGAGAAACATCGGCGTGTTGGTGAGTGGGATGATCTGGTGCATCGTGCCGCCGATCGCCTTGCGGAACGCGGCCGCGATCGGGGCCGGGAGCTGCTTGCCGGTGGCGTGGCTGGGTGCGACCAGCGGGATATCCTGTTCTGCCACACCGAAGTTGGTCCAGCGGAAGCCCAGCGGGTCGAGGATCTCGGTGGCCAGAATCTCGCGGATGTCCTTGCCGGTGGCGGCATAAATGATCTCGCGCATCAGCGGACCCCAGGTCAACGCGTGGTAGATGTGTACCAGCCCTGGCCGATACAGCGGCCGCAGCTCGCCGAGCCGTTGCTGCGCGTACTCGTGGTCGTCCGCGCGTTTGAGGTCGGTTCTGGGTCCGGTGGGGAAAGGAACTCCGGCGCTATGGGTCATCACGTGCCGGATGGTGGTGCGGTCCTTGCCGTGGCTGGTGTAGGTGGGCAGGTACTCGCAGACCCGATCTTCGAGTGAGAACTGACCGCGTTCGACGAGCATGTGCACGACGGTCGCGGTGATCGCTTTCGCGGACGAGTACGCGCAGAACGGCGTTTTGGTCGTAACCGGGATTTTCTCGGCGTCCGGCGGGTCGGTGGGGGCGTTGCCCCAGCCGTGCCCGATCGCGCGGTTGAGCACAACCTTGCCGTTGTGCCGCAGGCATAGCTGGATTGCCGGGTGCATCCCTGCCGCATACCAGTGGCGGGCGGCCTGCCAGATCCGTTCGACGGCCGCGGGGTCGATCTCGGAGTGGTCTTCATCGCCGACCGCCGTGACGGCGTCCAGGTCGGCCGGGACGCGAATCCTGCCTTGCAAGTCAACCTGGGCGGTCATGCATGCGAGGGTACGTGCAGCTGCGATCAGCGAGTTATCCACAGTTGCGCTTTTATCCACAACTAGGGATTTTCGCCTCGTTGTCACGGCTAGCGGCCTATAGGATTCGAATATGCGTTCGAGTAGTCCGGAAGAGATCGTCGAGGTTTTCGACGCGCTCGAGGCTGACTTCGAGCGTGTCTTGGGGTTGTCGTTCGATGCGCTGACCACCCCCGAGCGGTTGGCAAGGCTCGAGCAGTGTGAGCGGTTTCGCCGCTGCCTGCCGGCCGTCGAGCATCCGTTGATCAACCAGGTCGCTGCGCAGGCCGACGCCACCGAGTTGGGCGGCAAGTTGGCGTCTGCGCTGGCCGACCGGCTGCGGATCAGCCGCGGCGAAGCCAGCCGGCGCATCCACGAAGCCGATGACTTGGGGCCGCGGCAATCGGTCACCGGCGAGCCGCTGCCGCGGCGGCTGGAAGCCACCGCCACCGCCCAGCGCGACGGCAACATTGGGGCCGGCCATGTCGCGGTGATTCGCGGGTTTTGTCACCGGCTGCCCGACTTTGTCGACGTCGAGACCCGGGTGCAGGCCGAGGCGCAGTTGGCCCGGCTGGGTGGCCAGCATCGTCCCGACGAGCTCGCCAAGCTGGCCGACAAACTCACCGACTGCCTCAACCCCGACGGCGACTTCACCGACGAGGAGCGGGCCCGGCGGCGCGGCATCAGCATCGGCAAGCAGGGTTGCGACGGGATGAGTCCGATCAACGGCTATCTGACGCCGGAGGCCCGGGCCACCCTGGATGCCGTGTTCGCGAAACTGGCTGCCCCGGGCATGTGCAACCCCGCCGATGAGATGCCGTGTGTGCAAGACAGCCCGTCCGAGCAAGCCATCGAGCGCGACACTCGCAGCGTCGCGCAACGCAACCATGATGCGCTCGCCGCCGCCGCACGCGCCCTGCTGGGCTGCGGTGCATTGGGTCAGCACAACGGGCTACCGGCGTCGATCATCGTCACCACCACGTTGCGCGAACTTGAAGCCGCCGCCGGTCGCGGGCTCACCGGCGGCGGCACCCTGCTACCGATGAGCGACGTGATCCGGCTGGCTTCCCACGCCCACCACTACCTGGCGATCTTCGACAACGGCAAAGCCCTGGCGCTGTATCACACCAAACGCCTGGCCTCACCGGGACAACGAATTGTGTTGTACGCCAAAGACCGTGGCTGTTCGTTCCCCAACTGCGACGTGCCGGGCTACTTCACCGAAGTCCACCACGTCACCCCGTACGCGAAGTGCCCTACCACCGACATCAACGATCTGACGTTGGGCTGCGGACCGCATCACCAGCTCGCCGAACGAGGCTGGACGACCCGTAAACGCAAAGACGGCGTCACCGAATGGATCCCACCCGCGCACCTCGACCACGGCCAACCCCGCACCAACACCTTCCACCACCCCGAAAAACTGCTACGCGACGACGACGACGCGCCGTAACCGCCGGCTGCTCAATGCAGCGTCGGCGCGTACCGAAGCACCGCACCAACGCCGTCGGACGGGGCGAGCCGCTCGTCGGTGCGGACCAGCGATGCACCGACCGATACCGCGAACATCGGCAGCGCTTCGTCGGCCCGCAGCGTTCGAGCCGCCGCTGCGCCCTGCTCGGACAGCACATCGGCGTTCGGCGCGACGGTCGTGAGCTCGTCGTCGGCGACCACCGTCTCCTCTCCGATGTCGCCGATGATCAGCGTTTCCACCGCACCCTGACGAAGGCCCGAGCACACCGGCCCGAGCCCCTCGGCGGCCAACCCGGATTGCCGGCCGACCTCGGCGGCAAACCGTTGCGCCGCATCGTCAATGACGGCCAGTCGACGCTTGAGCAGCTCAGCCTCGATGGCATCTTGCACCTCGTCGAAATCGTGGCCGCTGTGCCGGGCTCCGACCTGCAACTCCACCACCAGCGCTTTGACCTGATGAGGCAGCGTGGCAAGGAAATCCGAGCGCGACCGCACCTCGCCGACCACGAATACCGCTTCGGCGCTGGCATCGCCAAGAAGCTCTTCGACGCGGACGGCCACCGCGCGCAGGTTCTTGCGTGCGGCTTCGTCAGTGCGCAACTGCGGGTCGCCGTAGCCGGCCGTCTCGGCTCCCGACGCCTTATGCACCGGGTGGCCGCCACCGTCGACGGTCTCGGTGCGCAGCGTGCCGTCGACGTGGACCGTGATGTCGGCGCCGGTGTGATCGACGGTGACCAGCAAGTAGTTGAGATCCTGGAACCCGTGCTCGACGATCGGCACGATGTAGGGCAGCTCGGAGACTCGCACGATCGGCGCGGCGGTGGGTCGCAGCAGGTGCTCGTTGAGCACGACACCGTCGGCACCGGCCACTACTCCCCGTCCACTGCGGCCGATCGGCGGGCGCAAGTCCATCACGGCGTGCTCGATGGCGGCGGTCACCGATTCGCTGGCACCTAATTCTTCTAGCTGTTGGCGCAGGCTTCGCCATTTCAAATCGAGCTGGGCAGCGGCGTCTTGGGTGTCGTGGGAGTCCTCGAAATAGACCGAAGCGAACGGTCCGCGGGTGGTCAGTAGCGGGCGAAGACGTTCGGAATCCATAACAGTCGGGTTGCCCGCGAGCCGGGCGGGCAAACGTTAGGCTCGGTCGCCCTCGGTGTCGTCGAAGAATCGCCAGTCGCCGTCGACCTCGACTTCCATCCGCCAGCCGAGTTCGGAGTTGTCGGCCTTGGCGTCAACGAACCACGCGTGCGCATCGTCTGCGCTGGCGATGTCCTTGGTGTCGACGACGTCGCCGTGCGGGTTGATTACGCGATAGGTAGACATGCCCGAGGGTTACCCGCTACGGGCGTACCAAACCGTGTTATTCCCCGGTGAACTTCGGTGGGCGTTTGGCGAAGGTTGCCGAGACCCCCTCGGACAGGTCCTTGGACGGAAGGAACGCCGCATTCCACGCGGCCACGTAGCGCAGACTCGCCGATACTGCCGAAATCCGTTGCTGGTCAAGCACATCCTTGATGCCGCGGACGGTCAGCGGTGGGTTGTCGGCGATTTCGGCGGCGGTCGCGTGCGCGGCCTGCAGGGTGGCGTCGGCGTCGGCGAACACGTCGTTGACCAAGCCGATCTTCTCGGCGCGGGCGGCGTCGATGTCCTGACCGGTGAGCGCCAGTTCGCGCAGGTGGCCGTCGGAAAGAATCAGCGGCAGCCGGGCCAGGCTGCCGACATCGGCGACGATCGCCAGCTTGACCTCACGCACCGAGAACTTCGCGTCGGCGCTCGCGTAGCGGATGTCCACTGCGGAGATCAAATCGACACCACCGCCGACACACCAGCCGTGCACCGACGCGATGGTCGGGGTTCGGCAGTCGGCGACGGCGCTGATCGTGTTCTGCATGCGCAGCACTTCGGTGTGGAAATCGGTGCGAGGTCCCGCCAGTGCGCCGTCAGCCAGCACCGGTGCCAGCGTCCCACCCATCGCGGGCAGGTCCAGGCCGTAGCTGAAGTTGCGCCCGGACCCGGTGATGACAATGGCCCGCACGTCAGGGTCGGCGTCCAAAGCAGCGAACAGCTCCGGGAGTTCCGACCAGAACGCCGGCCCCATCGCGTTGCCCTTGCCCGGTCCGATCAACGTCACCTGCGCGACGTGGTCTTTGGTTTCGACGGTGACGGATTCGTACGCCTGGCCCATGTCGAGACCGTACCGTGGACGTCATGTCTTCTGACCTGCGGCCCGGACCCGACTCTCCACCCACCGACGAGTTGGCCAGCGCAGAAGCCGCGCTGGGAACCCTGCAGCATGTGCTGCATCCGATCTCGCGCGACGAGTTGTCCAAATCCACTCCATGCACGGAATACGACGTGATCCAGCTGACCGACCACCTGCTGAACTCCATCACCCTGCTCGGCGGCGCGGCGGGCGCGGAGCTGCCGGACCGTAACACCGACTATTCAGTGGAGCAGCAGGTTGTCGGTGCGGCCCGGCCCGCGCTGGACGCTTGGCGCCGCCGCGGCCTGGCCGACACCCTGACCATCGGCACCAATGAGCTACCCGCCACGTTCGCCGTCGGCATCTTGTCGCTCGAATTACTCGTCCACGGTTGGGATTACGCGGCCGCGACCAAACACCCGATAGACGTCGCCGAGTCGCTGGCCGATTACGTGCTGGGGCTTGCCCATAAAGTCATCACGCCGCAAGGGCGCGCGACGGTCGGTTTCGCCGATCCGGTCGCCGTACCCGATGATGCGTCGGCCCTCGACC
>DASZKQ010000534.1:0-4226 GCA_035552835.1 Mycobacterium sp.
AGCCCGAAGAACACGAATACCGCGAGTTCGCCAAAACCCGCATAGCCGTATGGCTTTGAGCCACCGGTGTACAGCCAGGCCCCGGCGATGCAGAAGGCGCCGACCAGGATCAACCACGGCGCACTGGTCACCGCGAGCGCCAACCCGGCCGCCGCGCCGACGCTCATGCTGACCACGGCCACCGTCAGCACCGACCGCGGCGTCGCCAGCCGCGAGCCGACCAGGCGCAACGGGCCGGCGCGGACGTCGTCGGTGCCGCGGATGCCGTCGGAGTAGTCATTGGCGAAGTTGACCCCGATGATCAATGCCACCGCGACGGCCAAAGCGAGCAGTGCCTTCCACCAGCTGGCGGCGTGCAGCCAGGCGGCGGCGCCAGTACCCGCGATTACCGGTGCGATGGCGTTGGGAAGTGTCCGCGGTCGCGCGCCCGCGATCCATTGCGCAAAACTGGCCACCCGTCGATCGTTCCATGCCCCGTGCACGACAATGAGCGGATGCTCGGAGTGATCGGCGGCAGCGGCTTCTACACGTTCTTCGACTCAGACGCACGCAGCGTCAATCTGGACACCCCGTTCGGTGAGCCCAGTGCCCCGGTCACCGTCGGTGTCGTCGGCCAGCACGAGGTCGCGTTCTTGCCTCGCCACGGCGCCGATCACCAGTATTCGGCGCACAAGGTGCCGTATCAGGCCAACATGTGGGCGCTGCGCGCGTTGGGGGTGCGGCAAGTCTTCGCGCCGTGCGCGGTCGGCAGCCTGACGCCGGAACTGCAGCCGGGCGCGATCGTGGTGCCCGATCAGTTGGTGGACCGTACCCGTCGCCGCGCCGACACGTACTTCGACTCCGGTGCGGCGCACGCCTCCTTCGCCGATCCGTACTGCCCGACGTTGCGTTCCGCGGTCACCGGGCTGCCCGGCGTGATCGACGGCGGCACCATGGTGGTCATCGAGGGTCCACGGTTTTCCACCCGCGCGGAAAGCCAGTGGTTCGCCGCCGCCGGCTTCACCCTGATCAACATGACCGGCTACCCGGAGGCGGTGCTCGCACGCGAGCTCGAAATTTGCTATGCGACAATCGCTTTGGTGACAGACCTGGATGCCGGCATCGACGCCGGGGCCGGGGTGAAGCTCGTCGACGTCATCGGCGAATTCGAGAAGAACATCGAGCCGTTCAAGAAACTTGTCGCTGAGGCGATCGGTCAGGTCGCCGCCGAACGCACCTGCACCGAGTGTCTGTCGCATACCGGTGCCCAGCTGCCGTTCGACCAGCCGTGAGGGTGCTGTTGACCGGCGCTGCCGGTTTCATCGGGTCGCGAGTGGATGCGGCGCTGCGGGCCGCGGGCCACGACGTGGTCGCCGTGGATGCGATGCTGCCTGCGGCGCACGGAGGCGATGCGGCGCTGCCGCGCCATTGCCGACGTGTTGACATCCGCGACGCCGATGCGCTGGCCCCGCTGCTGGACGGTGTCGACCTGGTGTGCCATCAGGCGGCGGTGGTCGGGGCAGGCGTGAATGCCGCTGACGCTCCGGACTACGGCAGCCACAACGATTTTGGGACCGCTGTGCTGCTGGCGCAGATGTTTCGCGCCAGGGTGGCGCGTCTGGTGCTGGCGTCGTCGATGGTGGTCTACGGGCAGGGCCGCTACCACTGCGGCGAGCACGGGGCGGTCGACCCGCTGCCGCGGCGGCGCGCCGACCTCGACGCCGGTGTTTTCGAGCACCGCTGCCCGATCGGCGGGGAGCAACTGGCCTGGCAGCTGGTCGACGAGGATGCACCGCTGCGACCGCGCAGCCTGTATGCGGCCAGCAAGACCGCACAGGAGCATTACGCGCTGGCGTGGTCGGAGTCGACGGGGGGATCGGTGGTGGCGCTGCGCTACCACAACGTCTACGGCCCCGGCATGCCGCGCGACACGCCATACTCCGGCGTCGCCGCGATCTTCCGCTCAGCACTCGAAAGTGGCGAGTCGCCAGAGGTTTTTGAGGACGGCGGCCAGATGCGCGACTTCGTTCACGTCGACGACGTGGCCGCGGCCAATGTGGCGGCGATAGCAGCTGACCGCGGCGGGTTCACCGCCGCGAATGTCTGCTCCGGGCAGCCGATTTCCATCATGGAGGTAGCGACCATGCTGTGCGAAGGACTGGCTTCCGGTGTCTCGCCGGTCGTCACCGGCCAATACCGCAGCGGCGACGTGCGCCACATCGTTGCCGACCCGGCCCGCGCCGCAGCCGTGCTGGGCTTCCGGGCGGCGGTCAAGCCGCGGGAAGGATTGCCCGACTTTGCGTTCGCACCGCTGCGCGGCTAAACAGCGGCACAGAAAGCTATTAAGGCAGGTGCGCCGCCTGTACCATTCAAAGATGACTGACCCAGCCCCGGCGCGGTCCGCCGTGACACGTCGCCAGGTGCTGCTCGGCAGCTCGTTGCTCAGCGTTGGCCTGCTCGCCTGGGGCAGTTCACGACGCAGCCCGCTAGCGCACAGCTCACCGGGCACATCGAACGACGCCTTCGAGGTCACCCACACCGACGCCGAGTGGCGGCAGCTGCTGAGCCCGCAGCAGTATCAGGTCCTGCGCAACGCCGGCACCGAGCAGCCGTTCAGCAGCCCACTCAATGACGAGCACCGCCCCGGTGTGTTCAGTTGCGCGGGTTGTGGACTGGATCTGTTCTCGTCTGCCACCAAGTTCGAGAGCGGCACCGGCTGGCCAAGCTTCTACCAGTCATTGGACAACGCCGTGATCACGCGTGAAGACACTTCGCTGGGTATGACGCGCACCGAGGTCCTGTGCCGTCGCTGCGGCGGGCACCTCGGCCATGTCTTCGATGACGGCCCGGCGCCGACCGGCCTGCGCTACTGCATGAACGGCGTCGCGTTGAACTTCCGGCCGCACTGACGAAGTAACCCTCCGATCCGGCCGGCGCCGCCGGCGTGCTGGGCTTCCGGGCGGCGGCCAAGCCGCGGGAAGGATTGCGCGACTTCGCGTTCGCACCGCTGCGCGGCTAGCGCTCGTCCGCTGATCGATAGATCTTGGGTCGGTCGAGAGCTACGCGCTCCGGGCGATGGATCCGCGGGCGCTGGGTTGGCCGCGCCGGTGGGTGAGCCTGAGCGGGTGGGGGAGGTTGCACCATGCGGCGGCGGCGCCGGCCCACAACCAGGGCCGCCGCCAGGACACCCAAGGCCATCCCGCACAGCACGACATCGAACGTGCTGGTGATCTGCTGGGCGAGATTGTTTCCGTAGACCGCGCTATTCATCCCGGCCGGGCGCTTGGGTACTGAGAACCGCGGAGCCAACACGATACCCACCACGATTCGGGCGACCGTGAGTGCGACCAGCAGCCCACACATCGACGACAACAATCTGCCGGACAGGGAAAGGTTGGCCAGGTTGACCCGCAGCCAAACGGCAACGACAGCGGTGAACAAATCGAATGCGGCCAACGCCATGCTGTCGTAGCGCGAGAACGGGTAGTGCAAGTTCACCGCGACGAGAAGGTCGGTAATTCTCATCACCACCGAGCCTGCGCACCATACGGCGATGAGCAGCAGCCCTTTTCGCGCCGCCTCCCGCCACAGGCCCTCGTCGATCGGCCGTGTCCGCACGGCCTGCAGCAGGGCCAGCGGCGCAAGAATCGCCGCGGCCGCAGCCCAAGCCGCATAGCCCTCGAAGCCAACGCCGGCCGTCGACGTGTTCTGTGCTATCCCGTGGAATGCATCGATCTCGCGGCCGATGGGAACGATCCAGACGATGAGCCCAGCGACGAGTGTCGATGCCCCCAACGCCACGGTCGCCAGCCGGGACGGCTTGGCGTCCTGAAAAATCCACCTCGACGCGACGATCACCGCGACTACTGCCACCACGCCATAGACCACCGCGGTCACCATGACCGCTACATTCTGTTTGCCGAATCCGGACGTACCGGCATGGTCGGGCAGCGCATATCGCACCCGCCAGTACAGGACGAACACAAAGCTCAACACCGCAGCGACGATCGACGCGTAGCCCACGACCCGGGCCGACACCACCCACCTAGCGAACCTGCCGTCATCTGCGGCTACTTCGGTGATCACCGGTTGCGCGCATAGCAGCGAGCCGGCGAGCCCCAGCCACGCCCCTGGGCCGAGACCACCCGGCACCCTGACACTGCCGCCGTATCGGACCGTCTGCACCTCATCGAACACCACGAAGGCGAACACCAGCACCAGGTAAGGGGCGTTGAGGCTCAGACGGA
>DASZKQ010000535.1:0-5719 GCA_035552835.1 Mycobacterium sp.
TCGACTATTGGCCGAAGGGTTTCGTCCGGACCTTGTGGCACGCAGCGACGCAGATCGGGGCGGCCGCGGTGCTGTTGGGCCATCCCGTCGAAAAAGACCTCGCACCAATCATTCTCATCGTCACCGCAGTGATGATTTCGGCGGCCGCCTCGTTTGCTGCAAGCATGGTGGTCACCATCGTTGCGTTGATAACGTTGGCCGTCCCGACGGCTGCGGGCACCCTCGACTGGGGGATTCCCTACATGTTCGGCGTGGTGTGGGGCGCGTTTTCGGGGCGGATGATGTTGATGCAGCTGCGGCTGCTGTGGCGCGAGCGCGACGCGCGCGAGGCCCACGCGGGACAGGCCGCCAGCGAAGAGCGTCGCCGCATCGCCCGCGAGGTCCACGATGTCGTCGCGCACTCGCTGAGCATCACGCTGCTCAACCTGACGGTTGCCCGCCACGCCCTAAAGCAGAACCGCGACATCGACGACGCGATCGAGGCACTCGAAGACGCGGAACGCGTCGGGCGCCAGGCGATGTCCGATATCCGGCTCACCGTTGGATTGCTCGGCGCCGGACCGTCCAACCCTGCACCGGAACCCGGGATCGACGACATCGCCGCTCTCGTCGAGGACTTCCGGCGTGCCGGAATGAGGATTCGCTACGAAATCGACGGTTCGCCTCAATTCGCGTCGGCAGCAACCGGACTCGGTCTTTACCGCATCGCTCAAGAGTCGCTGGCCAATGTTGCCAAACATGCGCCAGGAGCAGAAGCCAACGTGCGCGTGGGCATCACGAACGAGTGGGCGACCGTGTGCGTGACCAACACGGCATCGCATCCGGTATCGGTGTCCGGGAGCGGATCGGGCCTGCAGGGTATGCGGCAGCGTGCCGAACTGATTGGCGGCTCGTTCCGTGCTGGACCGGCGCCATCAGGATGGCGGGTTCAGGCCACGATGCCCACGCACGGCGGCGATGTGTCGTCATGACTGCGCGCGAGATCACCGTGCTGCTCGTCGACGATCAGGAGCTGCTGCGGTCGGGCTTGCGACGAATGCTGCGGCCCAGAAACGGATTCAAGGTGGTCGGTGAATGTTCGGACGGCTCCCAGGTACCAGCCGCCGTGGCCCAGTTGGACCCCGACGTCGTCGTAATGGACCTGCGCATGAAGCACGTCAGTGGGATCGAGGCCACGCGCTTGATTCAAAGTGCGAACGACCCGCCTCCGGTCCTCGTTCTCACCACGTTTGATGACGACGAGCTGCTGTCCGGCGCGCTGCGCGCCGGTGCTGCCGGCTTCATCCTCAAAGACGCGGCGGCCGAGGACCTTATTCGCGCCATTCGGGCTGTTGCGGACGGTGATGCATTCCTCGACCCGTCGATTACCGGCCGCGTCCTCACGACTTACCGCACGACAACGCCACGCAACAACAAAGCCCCCGTGCAGCTTCTCACCGCCCGCGAACTCGACGTCCTCACGCTGTTAGGCCAAGGACGCACCAACGCCGAGATCGGTCTAGAGCTGGGAATCTCGGCGGTGACAGTCAAGACCCACGTCAGCCACATTTTCGACAAGCTGGGGCTACGCGACCGCGCGGCGGCCATCGTTTACGCATTCGACCGCGGCATCGTGAGGCCAGAAACCGACGGCTGAATCACCAACCCACTGGCACGCCGGTCCGCAATGTGACAAGCGTCCGAGGTCGCCGGATATCGAGAGGTAGCGCAGCTTTGGAGTATGTCCCCTCGTACGACGTCCACTTCCTACTGATGTGACGCGGCGCCGGTCCAAGAGTTCGGGCCAGCTGCGGCCCAAAGGGCGCGGGTGCACAGGTCGCGTAGTTGTTCACGGGTGATGGCGCGGTTGTCGAGCCAGTCGAGGATGGCGGTCTGGGCGAAGGCCAGCCAGGCGGTGACCGCGATCTTGGCCTCGTCGTCCACGGTCATCACCGTGCCCAGGCCTGTGAGGATTCGATCGCGCTGGGAGGTGACGGGCGCCTGGTGGAGGGGGTGCAGGTCCTTGTCGGTGATCGCAGCTCTCTGGGCCATACGGAAGCCATCCGGATGGCGTTCGACGTAGTCGATGTAGACCTCCACGCCTGCGTTGACCTGGTCGAGTGGTGCCAGCGTGGGGTCACGGGCACTGGCGTCCAGCAGCTTAGCGCTCTCGTCCTCCAGTGCCCTGATAGACGGCCTCGACGACGAACCGAGGATTCTGGATGCGCCGCAGCGCCTGGGTCAACCGCGTTGGTCAAGCGGGGCGTCAAGTGGATCATCGGCCAAGACGGTCGCCAGGGTGCGCGGACCGCGAATAGCGGGGGTATCCCGCCATATCGGGCGGCCGCGGAGTGCCGGTCCGCGTGCCAGGACTTGCTGTAGTGCTATGGCGATCTCGAGGCGGGCCAAGGCTGCTCCGAGGCAGTAGTGCGCGCCGTAGCCGAAGGTGAGCGGGGCAGGCCCGGGACGGTCTGGGTCGAGTTGGTCGGGCACGTTGAAGATGGCCGGATCGCGGTTGGCGGCAGCGATGACCACGAGGGCCGGCTCGCCGGCGTGGATGGTGATGTCGTTGATGACAAGGTCGCGTGTGGCGGTGCGCCCCACGGCTTGCACGGGACCGTCGAGGCGAAGCAGCTCGGTGGTCAGGCGCTCGTCGACGGTGTCGATGGTGTCGATCGGCCGCAGGCCATCAACCGACGGTGTCATGAGGCGAATCATTGCCGCCCCGAGCAGGTTTGCGGTGGTTTCGTGCCCAGCGATGGCGATGATCACCGCGGTAGTGACGACGTCGTCGAGTTCAAGCTCGGTGTCTCCGGCGATGAAACTGAGGAGGTCGTCGCCGGGATGGGTTCGCCGATCTGCGGCTAAGGGCAGAAATTCAGTCATTAGCGTCGCGAGAGCTGCTGTTCCGTCTTCGACGACAGTGATGTCGGAGACGTCGCTGAGCATGCGGCTGATTGCCGGGGACTCTTCGCGGAGCAGTCGGGCAGAGTCGATGTCGAGCCCGAGCAAGGCCGCGGCAACCGCGATCGGTAATGGTAGTGCGATGTCGGTCATGAAGTCGAAGTCAACTCCGGCGGGGATGGTGTTGATCGTGTCTGTAGCGATGGTGGCGATGCCGTCGCCGAGGCCGGAGATGAAGGAGCGGGCGAAGATGTCTCGAACTGCGCCGCGCAGCCGCTGATGGTCTGACCCGTCGGTGAATAAGATGTTGCGGCGCAGGATATCTGGATCCGTCGCTCGCAGGGTCGTCGGGGTGTTGGGGTTGGCCAGTGGGTTGCTTGTCCAGCCGGGCCCGGCGAGGATCTGGCGGGCGGGGTGATAGCCCAGGATCAGCCAGGACGCTGCGGTGTCGTCCCAGACCACATCGCCTTGCCGGCGGCACGCGTCATAGAACGGGTAGGGGTCGGCGGCATCCCACGGCAACCGCACCGCGGCGCGGATGTCAGGGGTGGTCATGATGGTCCAACCCTGAGGGTAGGCCTCGCTCGCGCACCCAGGCCTGGTGAAGCTTGCCCAGTTCAGTGATCGGCTCGGCGACCCCGTCCATGTCGTCGGTGATCGCGCGGGCGTGGATAGTGCCTCCCAGCGCGGCGCAAATCGCGGCAAGGCCGAGGGTGACCCGTGGGAAGAGGGCGAAACCGTCAGGAACCGACATCCGACGACCAGGATGCTCGGGCGAGCGGACATCGATCAGATTATGGATGGCACGGTGGGACGCATCGTGCGTGTACGTGACCGGCTGCGGTGCGAGCCATTCATAGACGAACTCAGCCATCCACTGATAGCACTCGTCCGCGGTGAGGCTGGAATCACCGGCGAAGTAACCGGCTTCGGCCATCAGGTCGCGCAAGTTCTGCTTGCGTCCCTCGATGGCTGCTCGAAAAATCCGAACCCATCTGCGACGCGAGCATTCGGGCAGGACCGAGACGCAACCAAAGTCGAGGAATCCGACCTGTCCGTCTACGCCGAAGCGGTAGTTCCCGGCATGTGGATCAGCGTGGGCGAGATTCGCATGCCGGGCAGAACCTATACAAAACCGATGGATGACTTCTGTCCAAGTATTCTTGAGTTCCTGGTCGGCGTCTTGCGCGGCGGCCCAGTCCAATCCGTCGAGATAGGTCATGGTCAACACCCGGTCACCGGATGCCTCATCAATGACCTCGGGTACCCGGATGAAGGGGTGATCACGGTAGAGCTCGCTAAATGCGGTGATGTTGGCGGCCTCGTGGCGGTAGTCGATTTCCTCGGAGATGCGGTCGGCGATCTCGCGCGTTGCCTGCCGCAGATCGGGCATCACCGTACCTGATGCCGAGAACGCGAAACGGAAAAACGTCGCCAGCAGTTCGGTGTTGGCCAGATCGTCGCGGATTGCCTCGGCTGCACCGGGATACTGGATCTTGACCGCCACCTGGTGGCCGTCGTGCAGGACGGCGCGATGGACTTGCCCGATGGAGGCGGCCGCCATCGGCTCATCGGAGAACTCGGCAAAGTACCGGACAGCAGAACCCAGTTCCTCGTCGAGCACCTTGTGAACGAGCGTAGGGTGCATCGGCGGCGCATCGGCCTGTAGCCGGGCCAGGGCCTTCTGGTAAGGCCAGTACCCGCCCGTGCCCAGCGCGCGGGCGTCAACCATCGACAAGATCTGGCCAGCCTTCATCAGGACGCCCTTGGAGTGGCCCAGCAGCTCGGTATAGCGCTCGGCGGTACGCCCGTGAAACCGCTCGACCGCACTGTCATCACCGGTGCGCTCTCGCAATCCGGCGATCAACCGGCCTCCGGCGGCGCGGGCGGCGAACCCTGCTAATGGCATCGTGCGCCGGATACGCCCGCGTGGCACCGGTTTGTCATGCTGCGCCATCTAATCCTCTCGCAGTACCCCAGCATGTAGTACGCTCTTGCTAAATGTAAGCGATCACTTTGGAGAGGTCAATGACTGCACCGGTGTCCACCCGGGAACGACTGGTCACCGAAGCGATGCGGCTGTTCAGCGCCAAGGGATTCGAGGCCACCAGCGTCTCCCAGATCGAAGCCGCAGCAGGTTTGGCCGCGGGCTCGGGAGCCCTGTATCGCCACTTCAAGTCGAAGGACGCATTACTGGACGCCGGGATCGACCGTCAGCTTGATCGCCGCCGCGCCATGCGCGATATCCGTGCACTGTTCGCCGGACTCGGTGACCTACACGCCGAGCTGACCGTATTGGGCCGCTACCTGCTCAGCGTCATCGACGAGGAGATCCAACTGCTGCAGATCGCCGCGCGCACACCGGCAGGCCAATCGGCCCGCCTCGACACCGCCTACGCCGCCCTAGTCGATGGACTCAACGCCGAACTGGCCGACTGGATCACCGCGTGGGCGCCCAACCTCACACAAAAACAATGCAAAGTGCTGGCAGCACTCGGAATCAACAGCATCCTCGGCGCACGCTTTGCAACCAGCCTCTTCCACCAACCCCAGGCCCGCATCCCCGATGACCAGTACCTCAACGAGTGGACAGCCGTCCTCACCGCCCGCGTTCAATCGCTCTCAGCATCTGACGAGATATGAACGCGGGTCTCGACGAGTCTGTCCATCCGCCGCGTCGACACGCCCAGCACGTAGCAGGTCGCCACCACGGTGGTCAGCGCCCGCTCAGCGCGCTTGCGGCGTTCCAGCAGCCAGTCCGGGAAGTACGAACCGTGCCGCAGCTTGGGAATGGCTAGATCCAATGTCCCTGTCCGGGTGTCGAATTCACGGTGAC
>DASZKQ010000536.1:0-10438 GCA_035552835.1 Mycobacterium sp.
GGCCCAGGACGGATCAGCGCGACCTCGACCACCAGGTCATAGAACACCCTTGGCCGCAGCCGCGGCAGGGTGGCCATCTGCGCGCGGGACTCCACTTGGAACACCCCGACGGAATCGGCGCGGGCCAGCATTTCATACACCGCCGATTCGGACAGGTCCAACTTGGCCAAGTCGACCTCGATGCCTTTGTGCTCGGCCAGCAGGTCGATGGCGTAGTGCAGCGCCGAGAGCATACCCAGCCCAAGCAGGTCGAACTTCACCAAACCGATTGCCGCGCAGTCGTCCTTGTCCCATTGCAATACGCTGCGGTTCTCCATGCGCGCCCATTCCACCGGACAGACATCGGCGATCGGGCGGTCGCAGATCACCATGCCGCCGGAGTGGATGCCCATGTGTCGCGGCAGATTCTGGATCTGGGTGGCCAGGTCGATCACCTGCTCGGGAATGTCCTCGATATCCGACGGTCGCGCACCCCAGTGAGCGATCTGCTTGCTCCACGCGTCCTGCTGTCCCTGCGAGAAACCCAGGGCGCGGGCCATGTCGCGCACGGCGATCCGTGGGCGGTAGGTGATTACGTTGGCGACCTGAGCGGCATAGTCACGGCCGTATTTTCCGTAAACGTACTGGATGACCTTTTCGCGTTGATCCGATTCGATGTCGATGTCGATATCGGGTGGCCCGTCGCGAACCGGCGACAAGAAACGCTCGAACAACAGCTCGTTGGCCACCGGATCGACCGCGGTAACACCGAGGGCATAGCACACTGCCGAGTTGGCCGCCGATCCCCTGCCCTGACACAGAATGTTGTTCTCCCGGCAGAATCGGGTGATGTCGTACACCACCAGGAAATAGCCTGGAAATGCCAGTTGCGCAATGATTTCCAACTCGTGCTCGATCTGAGCATATGCTTGCCGTGCCTGTGCGCTGGGCCCGTAGCGGCGCTGGGCCCCCGCCATCGCCAGCTCGCGCAACCAGCTGTCCTCGGTATGGCCGGGCGGGACGTCGAACGGCGGCAGCTGCGGGGCGATGAGCGCCAAGCCGAAGGCGCACTGCTCGCCAAGTTCGGCAGCGACGGTCACCGCGTCGGGGTGCTGCGCGAACAGCCGCGCCATCTCTTCACCCGACCGCAGATGGGAACCGCCCAGCGGGGCCAGCCAGCCGGCCGCCTCGTCCAGCGACTGCCTGGCCCGTATGGCGCCCATTGCCATCGCCAGCTGGCGCCGCGACGGCGCGGCGAAATGCGCACCGGTAGTCGCAACACTTCGGAGCCCGAATCGTGTTGCTAGGTCGGCTAATTCAGCGTTGGCTTCGTCGTCGAGCGGATGCCCGTGGTGGGTCAGCTCGACGCTGACCCGCGTACGCCCGAATCGGTCCACCAGATCGGCCAACGCCGCCGCGGCCGCGTCCGGCCCGCCGGCGGCGAGTGCAGAGCGGACATGACCTTTACGGCAACCGGTCAGGATGTGCCAGTGCCCATCCGCCGCGTCGGTGAGCGCATCGAAGTCAAACCGCAGCTTGCCTTTCTCGCCGCCAGCCAGATGCGCCGTGGCCAGTTGCCGCGACAACCGCCGGTAGCCTTCCGGGCCGCGAGCTAACACCAGCAGATGCGGGCCCGCCGGATCGGGGTCGTCGGTCCGGGCGCCGGACGCAAGAGAAAGTTCGGCGCCGAACACGGTATGCATGTCCAATTCCGCGGCTGCTTCCGCGAACCGCACCGCCCCATAGAGGCCGTTGTGGTCGGTCAGCGCGATGGCGCGCAGATCCAGCCGCACCGCCTCTTCGACCAGCTCCTCCGGCGTGCTGGCCCCGTCGAGGAAGCTGAACGCCGAATGCGTGTGCAACTCGGCGTACGGGACGGACGAGCGAACCGTCCGGCTATCGTCCGGCGGCTGGTAGCTCACCCGCTTGCGCAAAAATGGGACGTCATCGGCCGGTCCCCACAAAGATGGCGTGCCGGGACGGCGCGGCTTACCGTTAAGCACCCGTTCCATTTCCGCCCAGCCTGGCGGGCCATTGCTGAAACCCACGCGGCCAGTCTATCGAATATATGTTCGATTGTTGCCACCGCCGCCGCGAATAGAGCATCTTCGAACCATGCCGTCACTGCTCTGGGATCAGCACACTTGCTTGCCGCTGCGGCCCGATGCCGATATCTCAGAGCTGGCCCGCTACAACCACCCCGGCGGAACCTTTGTTTCGGTCAACGTCGGCTACGCGCCTCAGAGCCTGGACGACGTGCTGGACCTCGTCGAATGCTTCCGGCAGGCCGTCCAAAATCACCCCTCTTTGGTGTTAGCGGAAACCGGCAACTTTTCCACCGGCGAGATCGCGGTGGCTTTTGACCTCGAGGATTGTGCGCCGCTGGAGGGCGATCTCGCGAACGTCGACCGGCTGGCTCAACTTGGTATCCGCACTATGTTGCCGACCTACAACCACGCAAATATTGCCGGCTGCGGTTGCCTCGACGCCGACGACACCGGTCTCACCGCGTGGGGACGGAAGCTGATCTCCGAAATGAATGCAGCTGGGATGGTGCCCGACGGATCGCACTGCAGCCCACGCACCGGCCTTGACATCTGCGAAATCACGAATCGCCCGGCCGTCTATAGCCACTCCTGTATGCGCGGCATCTGGGACCATCCGCGCAACATCACCGACGAGCAGGCCCGGGCCTGCGCCGCCACCGGCGGCGTCATCGGAGTGACCGGTGTCGGAATCTTCTTGGGCCCCAACACTCCGACACTCGAGGCGATGACGCGGCACATCGAATACGCCGTCGAGCTTGTCGGGATCGACCACGTCGGAATTAGTACCGACTTCTCGTTCGCCAGCGGCGACTTTCTCGACGAGCTTGCGGCCAACCCGGACCTGTTCGACGAAAGCTATACTCGTTGGGGCCCGATCCAGTGGATGCCACCGGAGACATTCATCGGGATCGGGCATTACCTCAGTGAGCGAGGCTGGGACGACGCCGACGTTGCTGCGGTGATGGGCGCAAATTTTCGACGCGTCGCTGAGCAGACCTGGTTGACCGACGCACGGTGAGCATCGAAAGGTTCTGCCGTGTAGAGTGTTTCGACGGCCTTCGCGCGGGTAAACACGGGAGATAGTCCACCCTTGCCGGGAGTGAGAAAATTCTCAGAGATTCTCACACAGAGCACTGCCCATTACACCCGTGAACTACGTTGCCACACAATAGACTCCAGTTGTTTACATGAATTAATCTTGCCGCCACCTCCTGCTGGGGTCAGCATCGGATACTCGTGTGAAATCCCCAGCAGCGAACGGCGGTGCCGAATCGTGGAGCAACTCAACGCGCTCGATGCGGGCTTCCTGATGGCGGAAGATTCGGACCGGAACGTCAGCCTGGCCATCGGCGGAGTCGCGATCATCGACGGCTCTGCCCCCGATCACGACAAGTTCAAAGATGTTCTGGCAGAACGTATCCAAGGAATACCGCGCTGCACGCAAATGCTGCGTACCCAACCGTTCGATGTCGGTGCTCCGCAGTGGGTCGACGATCCGGGATTCGACCTCAGCCGTCATGTGCGCCGCATAGCAGTTCCGCAGCCCGGCGATGACGCCGAACTGTTCCGAGTTGTCGCCGATGTGCTGGAGCGCCGTCTGGATCGGGATCGCCCGCTGTGGGAATGCTGGGCCATCGAGGGTCTGAAGGGCAATCGCTGGGCGATCCTGATCAAGATCCACCACTGCATGGCCGATGGAATCTCGGCGATCCGCATCCTCACTCGACTGTGCGATGAGGTCGACGGCGATCCGTTCGCTCCACCCATCGCCACCAAGCGGACTGCCGCGAAACGCCAACACCTCAAGCCGGTGCCGGACCCCAAACCACTGGAGAACCTCTGGAACCCGCTGGACAGCATCCGGCGGACAGCCACCGGCATCACCGGTGCGGCTGCGCGGACGGTTGGCGGCGCGGCGGAAATTGCCGCCGGCTTGCTGCGACCTTCCGCTGGCTCGTCACTGGTGGGGCCGGTCACCAGGATGCGGTGTTATCGAGCGGTGCGCGTCCCGCTCGCCGAGGTCGAACAGGTATGCCGGAAGTTCGACGTGACGATCAACGATGTTGCGCTTACCGCGATCACCGAAGGCTTCCGCTCCGTATTGCTGCATCGCGGCGAGGAACCCCGCCCGGACTCGCTGCGCACCCTGGTCCCGGTGTCGGTGCGCTCGCCCGACGCACTCGACAAGCCGGGCAATCGCCTCTCTGTCATGCTGCCCTATCTGCCCGTCGAACATGACGACCCGATCCAGCAATTGCGCGTCGTGCACAGCCGGTTGAGCCGGGCCAAGCAAGGTGGGCAGCGGCAAGCGGGCAACGTGGCGGTGTCGGCGACGAACTACATCCCGTTCATGTTGTCCTCGTGGCTGATTCGACTTCTCACTCGTCTGCCGCAGCGCGGCATCGTCACGCTGGCAACCAATGTCCCGGGACCGCGCCGCCAGTTGGAGATGATGGGCAGCAAGGTGGCGCGCCTGCTGCCGATCCCACCGATTGCGCTGCGGTTACGCACCGGTGTCGCGGTCCTGAGCTATGCCAATGACCTGGTGTTCGGTATCACCGCCGATTACGACGCCGCAGCCGACGTCGACGAACTCGCCAAAGGTATCTCGATGGCCGTGGCGCGATTGGAAATGCTCAGCCAAGACTCGGTCTTGCTGTTCGCCAAGAAATCAGTCTGACGGCCAGGAGACCGGTCGACCTGACTAACCTTGCAACCGGCATTGCAACGGCGTGCCGGGAAGGCAGGGCAGGCGAATGTCGGTCACCATCGACCCGCGTCGCCACGACGCGGTGCTGTTCGACCTCGGTGACCGGGCGGTCGCGAAGCACCTCGTGAAGCAGCTGCACGACGCCGGTGTCGCCACCGAGGCAGCGAACCGGCAGTCGGTGTTCCCCGGCCGGTGTGCCGTCGTCACGGCGACCGCCGACGGTGTCGCCGCCGCCCGGGCCGATGGATTCGCGCTGGTGATCGCAATCGACTCGACCGGACGCGCCGACGAGCTGCGCAGCCGCGGGGCCGACGCGGTGATCACCGACCTGCGCGAGATCAACGTGCGCACCGGGGACTGCCGGATGTCCGAGCTGCCCGACGGGCTCGAAGCTCTTGATGCGATGACCGGTCGACACCCGGCGGTGTTCTTCGACTTCGACGGCACGCTCTCCAACATCGTCAACAATCCCGACGCTGCTCAGCTGGTCGAGGGTGCGGCCGACGCGCTGACATCGCTGACCGCACAGTGTCCCGTCGCGATACTGAGCGGCCGCGACCTCGCCGACGTGCGCCAGCGGGTCGGCCTGCCTGGCGTCTGGTATGCGGGCAGTCACGGTTTCGAACTGACCGGACCCGATGGCGCACACCACGAAAATGCCGAGGCGGCGGCAAGTATCCCGGTTCTCGGGGAGGCGGCCGCCGAGCTGGCCGACCAACTGCGTGACATCGCCGGTGTCGTGGTGGAGCACAAGCGGTTCGGTGTTGCCGTGCACTACCGCAACGCCGCACGCGACCGGGTCGGCGCGGTGGCCGCCGCGGTTCGAAGCGCCGGCCAGCGCACTGCGCTTCGCGTCACTACGGGTCGCGAAGTCATCGAGCTACGTCCAAATGTCGACTGGGACAAGGGCAAGACGCTGCGTTGGGTGCTCGAGCACATCCGCGATGACGAACAGTCGGCACCATTGCTACCGATTTACCTCGGCGATGACATCACCGACGAGGATGCGTTCGACGCAGTCGCCGATGACGGTATCCCGATCGTGGTGCGGCACAGCGACGACGGTGATCGTGCCACCGCAGCCAGCTACGCACTCGATAGTCCGGACCGAACGCGCGAATTTACCGAGCGGCTGGCAGATCAACTCGCTCGGTGATCACAGGATCGCTTGGGTTTGCAGCACTTTGGCGGCCAGCTTGCCGTCGTCGCCGCGGACATCCGTTTCAAGCACGATAACGCGCTTTCCGATGTGCAGCGGGCGGGTGTGTGCCTTCACGGTGCCGGAGCGGGTGGCAGAACCTGATGGTCCGCTTCCTTCTCGGGCCGTTCCGGCCCGCATCGTCAGCGGACGCAGAAAATTGGTCTTGGACTCGATGGTTGCGGTTCCTGCCGCCCCCTCAGGGAGATTCAGGAACGCACATACCCCGCCCGCCGAGTCCGCCAGGACCATGACGATCCCGCCGTGCAGCACGTCGTTACCTGTGCACAGGGTCGGCGCCCAATCCAGACTCAGCACCACCTCGTCGGGACGGAAGGTGTCCGCAGTGATGCCCAGGGTCGCGCACAGCGGGACTTGCGCGTGGATCAATTCGGTGGCGGCGGGGTCGGTCATCGGCTCACTTTCCAATTGTGTGCAGCGCCGCAGCGGTTTCCGCGTCGGCGGGATAGAACGATTCGATCGCCACCTCGGCGACCGTGACATCCAGCGGCGCGCCGACGACGGCGGTCATGCTGAAAAAAGCCAACTCTCGGTCGCCGTGACGAAGGCGCAGCGGCACCGCGACGTCGGTGAGCCCGGGACGCTCGGCCACGCCCCCCGGGTAGGCCGCCAACTCGGCATGCAGCTCGGCCAGTCGGGGGTCGCGGGCGTTCTTGACCTGGCGGTGCAGCCGCTCGAGGATATGCGCGCGCCACTCAGGCAGATTGACGATCCGAGGCGCCATGCCGTCCGGGTGCAGCGATGCGCGCAATGCGTTCACCGGCGGGGTGAGCAGTGCGGGGTCACATCCTTCGGTAAGCACTGCGACGGCCGTATTGCCGTCGAGCATTTCCCACCATCGGTTGACGACCAATGCCGGGTACGGCTCGTGTCCGGTGAGGATCTGACGCAGTGCTGTGCGCAGCCGCGTCAGTTCCGGCCCGTCGAGTGAGTGCTCGGGATAGGCGGGCGCGTAGCCGCCGGCCAGGAGCAGCGCATTGCGCTCACGCAGCGGCACGTCGAGTTGCTCGCTGAGCCGCAGGATCATCCCCGGTGTCGGGCGGGACCGGCCGGTCTCCACGAAGCTCAGATGCCGGGCTGAGATATCCGCCTGAATCGACAAGTCGAGCTGGCTTATTCGGCGTCGCTCGCGCCATTCACGCAGCAGCTGACCGACTGGAGGTGTTGCCGGAGCCCGCTGGGCGAGAGTCGTCACCGCCACGATGCTAGCCGCGCAGGCTCACGACCACGATTACCTGCCGGGTAATCGACAGCGCGCAGCGGCGCCGTCCACGATCGGGTGCAGGATCGCTACTCGCCGAAAGGATGAACCACGATGCACGAGCTCATCGATCGTTACCTTGCCTGCTGGAACGAGACCGACTCGACCACCCGCCGTGAGCTGATCGCCAGACTTGGGCCGCCGATGCCAGCTACGTCGGTCCCCTGGTTGACGCGCACGGCCACGACGCCATCGACGCGGCCATCGCCGCCACCCAAGGCCAATTCCCGGACCACGTCTTCGCTTTGGCGGGCCCGGTCGACACCCACCACGATGTCGCCCGCTTTACCTGGGGCTTGGGCCGCGACGGGGACGACCCGCTTGTGATCGGCTCCGATGTCGCGTCCATCGGCGCCGACGGACGACTGGCCCGCGTCGTCGGCTTCCTCGACAAGGTGCCGACGTAAAACACGACCAACCAACATCTCACAGGAGTTAAAACCGTGCCATATATCAAGACTGCAGAACAGTTTTCGCTTTTCTACACCGACTATCCGGGCGACGAGCCGGTCGTATTCGCGCACGCCTGGGCCCTCAACGGCGACATGTGGAGTTACCAGCTGACGGACTTGATGACGGCTGGATTCCGCTGCATCACCTACGACCGCCGTGGCCATGGTCGCTCCGACCGGCCACCGACCGGCTACGACATTGACACGCTGGCCGACGATCTGGCCGCCGTGATCGAGGGGCTCGATCTGTATGACATCACTTTGATTGGCCATTCGATGGGAACGGCAGAAGTTGTCCGCTACCTCACTCGGCATGGAGCCGGGCGCATCGCCCGGGTTGTGCTCAGTGGCACGGTGACCCCGATGCTCTTGCAGGGCCCCGACAATCCCGACGGAATACCCGACGACGCCGTGGCGCAGGTTCGCTCTATCATGCTCCGCGACATCGGTGACTGGATGGAGATCAGCGGCAAAGCCGAGTACTTCTACGGCGAGCATCGTGTGTCCCAGCAATTGAAGGACTGGACGTTGAACACGATCGCCGCCGTCCCGCTGCCAATCCTGACCCAGACCAGCGACGCGTTCGTGCGCGCCGACTTCCGTTCGGAGCTCACCGAGCTCACGGTCCCAACCCTGGTCATCCACGGCACCGCCGACGCCTCGATGCCGATTGATCTGACCGCGCGTAAGACCGCATCGCTGATCCCCGACTGCCACCTCGTCACCATCGACGGCGCCGGCCACGGCCTGTACCTCAGCGAGTCTCCCCGTTACAACGCAGCGCTGCTCGAGTTCCTCACCTCGACGCGAGCATCGGCACGCGCGACAGCCAACGGCTGATGCTGCGAGTGTGGCTGTAGGCGTGAACAACTCGCTGCCAGCAGCCAAAGCGACGGCCTCGCCTGGTGATCAGCTGTCCTTTTTGTCCTTTTTTTCTTTGTCGTCCTTGTCGTCTTTGTGGTTGTCTTTGTCCTCTGTGTGTTTGTCCTTGTGTTTGTCCTTGCCGTCGTCTTTGTCTCGATCTTTGCCGGTCGCTAGCTCGAGGGTGGCCCAATGACTCGGGGAGACGAAGACTGTCCACTCCCCGGGCTCGTGGCCCATCTTGACGACCCCGTTTTCGACTTCCCACTTGGTGCTGTCGTCGTAGTCGGTCTCTTGCCCGTCGCTGTAGGTGAGTTTGAATGCCATGGCCGCAGAGTGCCGCGATGTCGGCCCTGCTAAACCAGCGAAGGCAAATTGCTAACCGCTAGCCCTCGGTGTACTCCACCGCACCGTCCTCAAGCACCAGCCGCGCGTCGCCGTCTTCGGCGCCTTCGGCGCCAGACGCCTCGGTGCGGAACACCGCCTTACCGGGTTCGGTGCGCCAGATCAACGTGGTCAGCGTCTCGCCGGGAAAGACCGGTTTGGTGAACCGCGCATCGATCGAAGTGATGGCATTGGCGTCGCCATTGCCGAGTTCGGCGATCAACGCTCGGCCGGAGAACCCGTAAGTGCACAGCCCGTGCATGATCGGCTTGGGGAAGCCGGCCAACTCCTTGGCGAACCACGGGTCGCTGTGCAGCGGATTGCGGTCACCGGAAAGCCGGTAGATCAGCGGCTGATCCTCCCGGGTGGGCAAGGCGACCCGGGCGTCGGGCTCGCGGTCGGGGACCTCTGGCGCGACCGGCCGCTGGCCCGGCTCTCCCCCGAAGCCGCCCTCGCCGCGGATCACCAGCGTCGTGAGGGTTTCGGCGACCAGCCTGCCCGTGTCCGGATCGCTGCCGCGGCCGCGCAACATGATGATTGCGTTCTTGCCCTCGCCCTTGTCCTGGATGTCGGCCACCTCGGTGACCACCGACAGCCTGCCCGCCGCCGGTAGCGGCGTGTGCAGCCGGATGCCCTGCGAACCGTGCAACAGCATCGCCCAGTTGAACGATCCGACCTTGCCGGCCGCGCCGAACGCCGGGCAGCAGATCACCGCGTAGGTCGGCAGCACCTGCTGGTCTATGCCGTGGCTGTTCTCGGTGGTGAACGACAAATCCTCGGTTCCGGCACCGACACCGAGCGCGTAGAGCAACGTGTCGCGGTCGGTCCATTCGAACAGCATCGGCTCGGTTGTAGCGCCAACGGCCTTCGGGTCGATCGCCATGCGGGTCTCCTAATCGTTTAGATTCGATCCGGCTAGCCATGGCGAACCTATGCAAACCCACCACACTGAAGCCGTCGACAAGGCAGGCTATCGCCATGCGCAACCGCACCGTGATCTGGAAGGCTTTGGCCGCGCTCGTCGTGACGATAACCATCGGCGCCTGCTCGGGAAGCCCGCACGTCCGCAGCATCACGCTGACCTTCATCCGGCATGCCGAGTCCCAAAGCAACGCCGAACACGTCATCAACACCGACATCCCCGGTCCAAGTCTGACCGAGGACGGCCAGTCGCAAGCCGAACAGCTGGCACATCAGCTCTCCCGCAACAACTTCGACGCCGTCTACGCCTCCGACATGGTCCGTACCGAAGAGACCGCTCAGCCCCTGGCCCACGCGCTCGGCAAGCAGGTTGAAATTCTGCCTGGTCTCCGGGAAATCAACGCCGGCTGGTACAACAACGCGCCCACGAAGAGGGCTGACCTGACCTATCTGCTCGCGCCGGCGGATTGGCTCAACGGCGACCGTAAGGACGCCGTCCCCGGCTCGATCAGCGGTAACGAATTCAACAACCAGTTCAGTGCCGCCGTCCAAAAGATCTACGACAGCGGCAACACCAAACCGGTGGCGTTCTCGCACGCCGAG
>DASZKQ010000537.1:0-9344 GCA_035552835.1 Mycobacterium sp.
GCCGGCAGAGAGCCGATGATCCACACCGTGCGCGGTGTCGGATACATGCTGCGCCCGCCGAAATGACGCCGAAATGACCCGCGCCGGCGACGATGCAGTGGGGGCACCCCCAGCCGCGCAGCGGCGAGGGGGACGAAGCGACGCCGAAGAGCGGCGCAAATGACCAGGGCCCCAGACGCATCCTGGTGGCGCCCGCGTACCTTGCGCCGCCAGCTGGTATTGGGGGTGTCAGCGGTGGTCACAATTGTCGTGCTGGTGGTCGGCGTAGTCACCACGCTAAGCTTCCGAACCTACATCACCGCGATGAACGACGCGGAAGTCGCCGAATCGCTTGATGCACTGGACCATTCGTTTGCCAGATACCGCCGTGGCGAATCGTCACACCACGGCGATCTCGGACACGCGATGTTGGCATTCACCGGGCAGAACGCAGGAAACGTCATCGCCGTCCTACACAACGGCGAAGTGATCGGCTCGGCGGTATTTTTCGAAGACGATCCTCGTCCCGCCACTCCCGATGTCGTCGCCGTCATCAAGGCACAGCCCTGGCAGGACGGGCGGTTACGCACCGTGACGCTGCGCAGCCTTGGGTCATTCCGAGTGGACAGCCAAGCTGCCGGCCCCGATGACCGCATCGTCGTCGGGGTCTCGCTGGATCTTGCCAACAGGACCATTAAGCGCCGAATCATCAGCGCCACAATACTTTTGATAGCAGCATTACTGGTAACAGCGGGTCTGACCACATTGGTGGTCACATACGCGCTGCGCCCGTTGCGGCGTGTCGCCGCGACCGCCGCCGAGGTCGCCGGCACGCCACTTATCGGCGAGGACCATCGCATCACTGCCAGAGTGCAACCGGAGGACACCGACCCGGACACCGAGGTGGGAATCGTCGGCCACACCTTGAACCGATTGCTCGACAACGTCGACAGCGCGCTCGCGCACCGCGCCGAATCCGACCGGCGGATGCGGCAATTCATCACCGACGCCAGCCACGAACTGCGCACCCCGCTGGCAGCGATCCAGGGCTACTCCGAGCTCACCCGCCAAGACAGCGAGGCATTGCCGCCGACCACGGAATACGCGCTGGCCCGGATCGAGTCGGAGGCCCGACGGATGACGTCGCTCGTCGATGAGCTATTGCTGCTCTCGCGCCTGGGCGAAGGCCAGGATCTGCGCACCGAAGACGTTGACTTGGGCGACCTCGTCCTCAATGCGGTGAACGACGCGGCGGTGGCGGCACCCACTCATCGCTGGATCAAGGACCTGCCCGATGAGCCGGTCTGGGTGCGCGGCGACCGCGACCGCCTGCACCAACTCGTCAGCAATCTGCTGACCAACGGCTGGGCACATACCCCGTCCGGCGTCACCGTGATCACCGGAATCGCCTGCCGCCGGTCTGCCACCGATGCGCCATACGCCGAGTTGACGGTTACCGACGACGGGCCCGACATCGAGCCGGATCTGCTACCGCACCTGTTCGAGCGATTCGTGCGCGCGAAGAACGCCCGGCACGACGGCTCCGGAAATGGACTGGGCCTCGCGATTGTCGACTCGATCGTCAAAGCCCATCAGGGTTCAGTCACCGCCGAATCCGCTGACGGCAATACCACTTTCCGGGTGCGCTTGCCCATCGTTGAGTAGTGGATCACAGCCGCATCAGCAAAGTCCACACCGTTCGCGGTCGCCTGCTCGAATACGCCATAACTAGTCGCTGCGGGTTAGCCATCGCCGACACCGCAAACTCAGTATGCCCGGCCAACCGTAAAGAAAGCGTTAACGATGAAGCTTTCCAAACGGGCGAGGCATAGCTTCGTTCCAGATCTTCACTGTGGAAGTCTAAATTGCATGCCGGTACCACGACTCGATCGACCATCGAGCTGACCGGTTTGTCACGAACGGAGGAACTATGTCGGTGGTTGCCTACGTCCTACTGACGGTGGCAGTCTTCGCCGTCCTCGGCTATGCGCAAAAGCTGGTCGAAAAACTATGAGCTACGACAACATCGTCGGCCTCGTGCTGTCGGCAGTGTTGGCGGTCTACCTAGTCGCGGCCTTGTTCTCCCCGGAGAGGTTTTAGGTGAGCACTTCTACCGCGGGGATCGCATTCCTCGCTTTGCTCGTGCTGGCATTGGTGGCGATCCATGTACCGCTGGGCGACTACATGTACCGCGTTTACACGTCGCCGCGGGACTGGCGAATCGAGAAGGTGATCTACCGCGTCATCGGCGCCGACCCCAAAGCCGAACAACCCTGGTACGCCTACGCCCGCAGCGTCCTGGCGTTCTCGGCGGTCAGCGTGTTGTTCTTGTTCTTCTTCGAGTTGCTGCAGGACAAGTTGCCGCTGCATCTGCATAATCCGGCGACGCCGATGACGCCTTCGTTGGCCTGGAACACCGCGATCAGCTTCGTGACGAACACCAACTGGCAGGCGTACTCGGGCGAGTCGACCCAGGGACACTTGGTGCAGATGGCCGGGTTCGCCGTGCAGAACTTCGTTTCCGCCGCGGTGGGCATGGCCGTTGCGGTGGCCCTGGTTCGCGGCTTCGCCCGGGTCAAGACCATCGAAATCGGCAACTTCTGGGTGGATCTGGTCCGGGGCACGCTGCGTATCTTGCTACCGATCGCGTTCATCGGCGCGATCGTGCTACTCGCCGGCGGCGTGATCCAGAATTTCCATCTGCACGACCAGGTCGTGACGACGCTGAGCGGCACCCCTCAGACCATCACCGGGGGACCGGTCGCCAGCCAGGAAGCGATCAAAGAACTCGGCACCAACGGCGGGGGCTTCTACAACGCAAACTCCGCCCACCCCTTCGAGAATCCCAACAGGTGGACCAACTGGGTCGAGATTTTCCTGCTGCTGGCCATCAGCTTCTCGCTACCGCGCACCTTCGGCCGCATGGTCGACAGTAAGAAGCAGGGCTACGCGATCGCCGCCATCATGGGTGTCCTCGCGGCGTCGAGCCTCGCCTTCATCGGGGTCTTTCAGCTAGCTCACCACGGCACCGTTCCAACGGCAGCCGGCGCGGCCATGGAAGGGATCGAGCAGCGTTTCGGCATCGCCAACTCCGCTGTTTTCGCCGACGCGACCACGCTGACCTCCACCGGCGCCGTCGACTCGGCGCACGACTCCTACACCAGCCTCGGCGGCCTGATCGAGTTGTTCAATATGCAGATCGGTGAAGTCGCGCCCGGCGGCGTCGGCTCGGGCCTCTACGGCATGCTCATCATGGCCGTCATCACGGTGTTCGTGGCCGGGCTGATGGTCGGCCGCACACCGGAATACCTCGGCAAGAAGATCAGGCCGCGCGAGATGAAGCTCGCGGCAAGCTATTTCCCGGTGACCGAATTGCTCGTGCTGGTCGGTACCGGCATCGCGATGGGGTTAGCCGGCCCGCGGGCGAGCATGGCCAACACCGGACAGCACGGCCTGTCGGAAGTGCTCTACGCGTTCACCTCCGCAGCCAACAACAACGGCTCGGCGTTTGCCGGTCTGTCGGCGAACACCACTTGGTTAAACACCGCGCTGGGCCTGGCGATGGTCATCGCCAGATTCCTGCCGATGATCCTGGTTTTGGCGCTGGCCGGGTCGCTGGCCCGCCAGGGTCATACGCCGGAGTCCCCGGGCACCCTCCCCACCCATCGGCCGCAGTTCGTCGGCCTCGTCGCGGCAGTAACGGTCATTTTGTGTGCCCTGACCTTCCTGCCGGCCCTGGCGCTCGGTCCCCTTGCTGAAGGAATTCACTGAAATGCCAACGTCGACCCTCTCGAAAGCCCATTCCACGCATCCATCGCACCACCACCACGGCGGCCACGCGCCGGGCGGGCGGGTCGCGGGCGGACTGATCGACCCGGCGCTGCTAGCCAAATCTCTGCCGGACGCGTTGCGCAAGTTCGACCCGCGCACCCTGTGGCGCAACCCGGTGATGTTCATCGTCGAGATCGGCGCTGTCTGGTCGACGGTGCTGACTGTCCGCGACTCGTCTTGGTTCGGCTGGCTAATCGTGTTTTGTCTTTGGCTGACAGTGCTTTTCGGCAACCTCGCTGAGGCTGTTGCTGAAGGACGGGGCAAAGCCCAGGCCGACACCTTGCGAAAGTCGAAGGCCGACACCATCGCTCGCCGGTTACACGGCTGGTCACCCGACACTCCCGGCACCGAGGAGGACGTCCGGGCCCCGGAACTGCAAAAGGACGACATTGTCGTCGTGGAAGCCGGCGAAATCATTCCGGGCGATGGCGATATCGTGGAAGGTATTGCGTCGGTTAATGAATCGGCCATCACCGGCGAATCGGCGCCGGTGATCCGGGAATCCGGCGGCGACCGCTCCGCGGTGACCGGCGGCACTACCGTGCTCTCGGACCGCATCATCATCAAGATCACCCAAGAGCCCGGCAAGAGCTTCATCGACCGGATGATCGCACTTGTCGAGGGAGCCAACCGGCAGAAGACACCGAACGAGATCGCGCTGAACATTCTGCTTGCGGCGCTGACCATTATCTTCCTGTTCGCGGTGGCGACCCTGCAGCCGCTGGCGATCTATTCCAAGATCAACAACCCGGGCGTGCACGACACCTCCGCCCTCACTAATAACGGCGTCACCGGCGTGGTCTTGGTGGCGCTGCTGGTGTGTCTGATCCCCACCACCATCGGCGCCTTGCTGTCGGCGATAGGCATCGCCGGTATGGACCGACTGGTCCAGCGCAACGTGCTGGCCATGTCGGGCCGCGCGGTGGAGGCCGCCGGCGACGTAAACACGTTGCTGCTGGACAAGACCGGCACGATCACACTGGGCAACCGGGAGGCGTCGGAGTTCATCCCGGTCACCGGCGTCACGTCCGAAGAGCTGGCGGACGCCGCGCAACTGTCCAGCCTGGCCGACGAAACCCCCGAGGGCCGCTCAATCGTCGTCTATGCGAAGCAGGCCTACGGGCTGCGGGAGCGTCCCCCCGGGGAACTCAGCCACGCCCACTGGGTCGAGTTCACTGCGACAACCAGGATGTCGGGCGTCGACCTCGAGGGACGACAGCTGCGCAAGGGCGCGGCCAGCTCGGTCGCCAAGTGGGTCCGCGAGCAGGGCGGCATCATTCCCGAAATGCTCGGTGACATCGTCGACGGCATCTCGGCCGCCGGCGGTACCCCGCTGGTGGTAGGCCAGGTCGCCATCGGCGACGGGGGGCCGGGTAGCAAGAAAGCTGACGTGCTGGGCGTCATCCACCTCAAGGACGTGGTTAAGCACGGCATGCGTGCGCGTTTCGACGAGATGCGCATGATGGGCATCCGGACGGTGATGATCACCGGTGACAACCCGTTGACCGCCAGGGCCATCGCCGACGAGGCCGGGGTCGACGACTTCCTCGCCGAAGCAACCCCCGAAGACAAGATGATGCTGATCAAGCGTGAGCAGGAGGGTGGCCGGCTGGTCGCGATGACCGGCGACGGCACCAACGACGCGCCCGCGTTGGCTCAAGCCGACGTCGGGGTGGCGATGAACAGCGGCACCAGCGCGGCCAAAGAGGCCGGCAACATGGTGGATCTGGACTCCGACCCCACCAAGCTCATTGAGATCGTGGAAATCGGCAAGCAGCTGTTGATCACGCGTGGCGCGTTGAGCACGTTCTCGATCGCCAACGACATCGCCAAATACTTCGCGATCATCCCGGCTATGTTCGTGGCCCTGTTCCCCGGGCTGGACCTGATCAACGTGATGCGGCTGCACAGCCCGCAATCGGCGATTCTTTCCGCGGTGATCTTCAACGCGTTGATCATCGTCGCACTGATTCCGCTGGCGCTGCGCGGTGTGCAGTACACACCGAGTAGCGCGTCAAAACTGTTGACCCGCAACCTGTACATCTACGGGCTGGGCGGCATCGTCGCCCCGTTCATCGGCATCAAACTGATCGACCTGGTCGTGCAATTTATCCCCGGGATGGGCTGACATGAACCGCGTCGGCGACGATGCAGTGGGGGCACCCCCAGCCGCGCAGCGGCGAGGGGGACGAAGCGATGAGGAGGAGCGGCGCAAATGAACATTTCCAACCTGATTCGCCAGCACTGGGCGGCACTGCGCGCGCTGCTCGTGCTGACCGTGATCACCGGCTTCGTCTACCCGTTGGCCGTATGGGGAGTCGCGCTACTTCCCGGGCTGCACGCCAAGGCGGAGGGCTCGATAGTCAAGGTTTCCGGAAAGCCGGTCGCCAGCTTGTTGATTGGCCAGCTGTTCACCGACAAGGACGGCAATCCACTGCCGCAGTACTTTCAGAGCAGGCCCTCGGCGGCCGGAACGGGCTACGACCCA
The DNA here is from genome assembly GCA_035552835.1 of Mycobacterium sp. Taxonomy (GTDB): domain Bacteria; phylum Actinomycetota; class Actinomycetes; order Mycobacteriales; family Mycobacteriaceae; genus Mycobacterium. Next base: position 6,299 of record DASZKQ010000537.1, read on the forward strand.
ACGGCATCGGGAGCCACCAACTTGGGTCCGGAAAGCATCGTCGACACACCAGCCGATCCGGCCAAGCTGGCTCGGGGTGCCGATCCGTCCACAGCTGGGTTTAAACCCAGCCTGCTAACCCAGGTGTGCTCGCGCAGTTTAGCGATCGGAAAGCTCGAGAAGGTCGACGGCTCACGCCCGTTCTGCACCGGTGGCGGGGTGGGCGCAGTGCTGTCGGTAATCGGGCCGCGGGATTCATCCGGAAACGTGATCCATCCGACCCAGGTGGTCAGCGTGAACGAGCCCTGCTCGATGCCCGGCAACGCACCGACCACGGTGTTCCAGCAAATCTACGAGGGCGTACGGGTGGAATGCGCGCGGTACGGTCCGGACTACTCGGTCGGGCAGATCGTTCCGATTCGTGGCGCGGCCTCTGATCACCCGACGGTACCTGCCGACGCCGTCACCGCCAGCGCTAGCGGCCTGGACCCCGACATCTCGCCGGCTTACGCCGATATCCAGGTGGCCCGGGTGGCCCACACGCGCGGGATCAGCGCTGCCCAGGTGCGCGACGCGGTTAGCCACAGCCAGCACGGCCGTCTGCTCGGCTTCGTCGGCGAGCCGGTGGTCAACGTGCTGCACCTCAATCTCGAGTTGGATCGCAACTACCCGGTGAAGTCTTGAACTTCCGAGTACATGTGAAGTCTTGATCTTTCCGGTAGATGATGTTCGTGTGACTCCCGATGCGTCGGCTGCGGGGCCAGCAACCGCCGAACAAGCGCAACCGCGCCGACGTGGCGACTTGCGCATCTACCTCGGCGCGGCACCCGGGGTCGGTAAGACCTGGGCCATGCTCGGCGAGGCGCATCGCCGGCAAGGGCGGGGCACCGACGTCGTCGCGGCGGTAATAGAAACGCACGGTCGCAAGAAGGTCGCCGAGCTGCTCGACGGCATCGAGGTCATTCCGCCGCGCCAGCTTTCCTACCGTGGAGCCGAGTTTTCGGAACTCGATGTCGAGGCGGTGGTGCGGCGTCGGCCGGCAGTGGCGCTGGTCGACGAATACGCGCACAGCAATATCCCCGGCAGCGCCAACTCAAAACGGTGGCAGGACATCGAAGCACTTCTTGACGCGGGAATCACCGTGATCTCCACGCTCAACATCCAGCATCTCGACAGCCTCAACGACGTCGTCGCCTCGATCACGGGCATCGAGCAGCGTGAAACGGTGCCCGACGATATCGTCCGAAAAGCAGCCCAGATCGAGTTGGTCGACATCACACCGGAAGCGTTGCGGCGCAGGCTCGCACACGGGAACGTCTACCCGCCGGAGCGGGTCGATGCGGCGCTGTCCAACTATTTCCGCCCCGGCAACTTGACCGCGCTGCGTGAACTCGCGTTGCTGTGGCTCGCCGATCAGGTCGATGCGGCGTTGGCGAGTTACCGTGCCGAGAAAAAGATTACGGACACCTGGGAAGCCCGCGAACGGGTGGTTGTCGCCGTGACCGGCGGCCCGGAATCGGAAACGTTGGTGCGCCGGGCTTCTCGCATCGCATCGAAGTCGAGCGCGCAACTCATGGTCGTGCACGTCGTACGCGGCGACGGGCTTTCGGGGATTTCCGCGCTGCAAGCGAGCAAAGTGCGTGAACTTGCCACCAGCCTGGGCGCAACGGTCCACACCGTGGTCGGCGACGACGTGTCGGCCGCATTGTTGGAGTTCGCCCGCGAGACGAACGCGACCCAACTGGTGCTCGGCAGCTCCCGGTGGTCTCGGTGGGCAAGCATTTTCAGTGAGGGAATCGGCGCGGCCACCATCAAGAACTCGGGCAAGATCGACGTCCACATGGTCACCCATGACCAGGTCCATCCGGGGTTTTCGTTCGCGTCAATCTCGCCGCGGGGTCGCCGACTCGCATCGTGGCTCGCCGCCATCACCGTGCCCTGGATTATGTGCGCAATCACCGCGGCCTGGTTGGACCAGATACTCGACGTCGGCGGCAAGACTGCCGTGTTCTTTGTCGGGGTCATTGGCGTCGCACTGTTCGGCGGCGTGGCACCGGCCCTGCTGTCGGGGCTGTTGTCAGGGCTGCTGCTGAACTGGTTTTTCACCGACCCGCGGCACTCCTTCGCCGTTGCCAACCCGAGCCATCTCTTCACCGAAGTGATTGTGCTGGGGGTCGCCATCGGTGTCGCCGCGCTGGTCGATACCACGGCCAACCGCGCTCGTGAGGCCAGGCTCGCGGCGCAGGAGGCCGAGTTATTGGCACTGTTCGCCGGCTCGGTGCTGCGCGGCGGCAGCCTCGACACGCTGCTAGAGCGGGTACGCGAGGCCTACTCCCAACGCACGGTCAGCCTGGTGCGCGAGGTCGATGGTCGCCGGCAGGTGATCACAGCGGTCGGCCAAGACCCATGCGCAACGGTGGATTCCGCTGACACCGCGGTCAGCGCGGGCAATGACGAATTCTGGTTGCTCCTATCGGGCCGAGCCTTGACCGCCCGGGATCGCAAGGTCTTGTCGGCCGTCGCCACCCAAGCCGCCGGTCTGGTCAAACAACACGAGCTCGCCGAAGAGGCAGGCAAGGCGCAGACCCTCGCTCAGGCCGCCGAGATGCGCCGGTTGCTGCTCTCGGCGATCGGCCACGATCTGCGCACTCCCCTGACCGCTGCCAAGGCGGCGGTTTCCAGCCTGCGCGCCGAAGACGTCTGGTTCTCCCCCGATGACACCGCGGAATTGCTTGCCACCGTGGAAGAGTCGATCGACCAGCTCTCCGCGCTGGTCGCCAACCTGCTGGACTCGTCCAGGTTGGCCGCAGGCGTAGTCCGGCCGCAGCTTTCCGAGGTATATCTCGAGGAAACCGTGCAACGCGCACTTGTCAGTCTCGGGACGCGCAGCACCGTCTTCGGGCACGACACACTCGACCGGGTCAAAGTGGATGTGGGTGGCACAGTCGTGATGGCCGATGCGGGGTTGCTTGATCGGGTGCTGTCCAACCTCATCGACAACGCGCTGCGCTACGCGCCGGACAGCTTGGTGCGGGTCAATGCCGCCCAAGTCGCCGATCGGGTGCTG
>DASZKQ010000538.1:0-16231 GCA_035552835.1 Mycobacterium sp.
TGCTACCAGTTCGGCGATGCCAAACCCGTTTACGCGCTTGAGGGTTCGATTGCTGTGACCGGCTCTGCGGTGCAATGGCTGCGCGACCAGTTGGGCATCATCAGCGGAGCTGCGCAGAGCGAGGCACTGGCCCGTCAGGTCGACGACAACGGCGGGGTGTACTTCGTTCCGGCGTTTTCCGGGTTGTTCGCACCGTATTGGCGCTCCGATGCCCGTGGCGCGATCGTGGGGCTGTCGCGCTACAACACCAATGCGCATTTGGCGCGTGCGACGTTGGAGTCGATCTGTTACCAGAGCCGCGATGTGGTCGATGCGATGCAAGCCGATTCGGGTGTGCGCCTTGAGGTGCTGAAGGTCGACGGCGGGATTACCGCCAACGAGTTGTGCATGCAGATCCAGGCTGACGTACTGGGTGTCGACGTGGTGCGGCCGGTGGTCGCGGAGACCACTGCGTTGGGCGCGGCGTATGCGGCGGGCCTGGCGGTCGGCTTCTGGGCCGACCCGGATGAGCTGCGGACGAATTGGCAGGAGGGCAGCCGGTGGACGCCGGGCTGGGGCGATGACGAGCGCTCGGCGGGGTACGCGGGCTGGCGCAAAGCCGTGCAGCGCACCCTGGATTGGGTTGAGGTGTAGCGCCGGTGGGGCCAGAACGTGCTGGCCCCACCGGCGCGGATTGATCAGTCGTCGTCGCCGAGGATCGTGTAGATCTCACGGCGAGCGTTGTTGACGATGTCGATGATGCGTTGCTGCTGTTCAGCGCTGGCGGCATGAGCGGATTGCGCTACGGCGCCGAACAGTTGCCCGACGGCGGCGCGCAGGTTCAGATGGGAGGGATCGACACCGTCGGCGATCTCGTCCCACGGTGGTGTCTCGACTTTCTCCGCAGCGGCCCGGCCGGCGTCGGTCAACTCGAAAAGCTTTTTACTGCCTTCGGATTCCGAGCCGACAATCAGGCCCTCGTCGACCAGCAGTTGCAGGGTCGGGTAGACCGAGCCGGGGCTGGGCCGCCACAGGTCTTGGCTGCGCTCGGCGATCTCCTGGATCATCTCGTAGCCGTGCATACGCCGCTCGGCCAGCAGCACCAGGATGGCGGCGCGGACGTCGCCACGGCGACCACGCCGACCAGGCCCGCCACGGCGCCTGCCGCGCGGGCCGGGGCCGAAGCCGAATCCGCCGGGGCCGAAACCCCGGCCCAAGCCCGGACCGAAACCGGGACCGAAACCCGGGCCGAACGGCCCGTCGTGGCCGGCGTCGTGACCGCGGACAAAGTCGCGGAGCTCACGACGGGCCTGCCTGCGCTGTTCGTGCAGTGCGCGCCGTGCCTGTGGGTGGAAGCCGAAGCCCTGGGCTCCGGGGCCTCTCGGGAACGGCCCGTCTGCGTGGGGGAATGGGTTATCCATATGTCATCTCGTTTCAGGAAAGGCAGCGCCGGATGCGCTACCGATACGACGACGATATATCGAAAACTATCGTGATGCAACGGTGACTTTTCTACTGGCCGCTTGACCAGGGGTTTGTTGCTGTAGCTAGGGGGGTAGAACTTCCAGTGATGAACGAGGAAAACCGCGATGTGAAGATCGCCGAAGGTGTTGACGTCGGCGAGCAGCCACCCGCGACCAGGGGCATCGATCGCAGCAAGGGCCTCCGATTCTGGGCCAACTGGGCGCTGGCGTTGTTGACCGTGATGGCTGCGGGCGTTGTCATGGTCTTTTCGCTCGGTGCTGTGATGAGCACCGCCGCATGCAGCGACAAGCAATGTCCCAACCTCGGACCCAACGGGATCGGCTTTGACGTGCTGTTCTACGGTGCTCCGGCAGTGGCCGCGGTGACGCTCATCGTTTCGTTCTTCACCGCGCAGCGCCGGTGGGGCATCGTGGTTCCGCTATTGGCGTTGGCGCTGTTGGGCGCCGACATCACCATCCTTGCCGTCACAGTCGCGCAGTAGCCGGCACAATTTTTAGCGGGGCGGCCAAAATCCGCCGGTCGATGGCGGCCCCGACGGCCAGTTCTGCGTCGGCGGCGGCCATGCAGACGCCGCGGGCGGCCGTAACCGTGCGAGTTCTCGGCGGTGTCGTTCGGCCAGCACCGCGGCCAAGGCGAGTTGGGGCGGAGTTCCGGGCGGCGGCGGAGGGGCGACCTGGCTCAGCACGTCAGCGGCGATCCGGTAGGCCATCTGGTCGCGCAGCTGCGGATCGAGTTGCGGTGCGCGGGAGAGGAATTGGCGCGCGATCTCAGCTTGCTCGGGGCTCAGCCCGGACAATTGCAGCGACACAGCCCACCAGGCCAGCGACGGTGGCATCAAGGGCAGTGGGCTCAACTTCGGTCCGCGTTCGCTGATCACCACCGTGCCCGCGAAGACGTCGCCGATCCGTTTGGCTTTCGGCGAAAGCATGCTGCAGATCACCGCCGGGCTGCCCAACAACATCCAGATCTCGACGACGGAGGCTAGTGCGCGAAACAGCGCCTGGCGGAAGCGCTCCGGGCCGCCGTCCTCCGACACCACCCGCAGTCCCATCACCAGCTTGCCCACCGACCGACCCCGTGTTGCGGTTTCGAAGATGACGGGATATCCGACGAACACCAGCACCGTCAAGATGATCATGATCGCCGCGGTCACGGCGTCGTCGAATTGGGTCAGCGTGGCCGCCCACAACATCAGCGCCACCAGATAGCCGATGACGATGATGGCGATGTCGATCAGCGCTCCAACCGCCCGCACCGGCAGTTGAGCGATCGGCACGTCGAGCACTACGGCGTCCCCGGTCACCACCTGCGGCATACTGCAAACGCTACCCGGCTTCTCGGCTACGGCGAGTTTGCCGGTAACGCTAGCCTGGAGAGTGATGGATGTCGACGCGTTCGTCCTCGCTCACCGCGACACCTGGGACCGGCTCGAACATTTGGTGAAAAGCCGCCGGCACTTGACCGGTGCCGAGATTGACGAACTCGTCGAACTCTACCAGCGGGTGTCGACGCACTTGTCGATGCTGCGCTCGGTGTCGTCAGATTCAGCACTGGTCGGCAGCCTTTCGAGTCTGGTGGCCCGTGCCCGGGCCGCGGTTACCGGTGCCCACGCTCCGTTGTCCAGTGAATTCACCCGGTTCTGGACGGTGTCGTTTCCGGTGGTGGCTTACCGTGCCTGGCGGTGGTGGCTGGCGACAGCAGTGGCGTTCTTCGCCGTCGCGACGGCCATCGCGGTGTGGGTAATCGCCAGCCCCGAAGTCCAATCTACGATCGGAACACCAAGCGAGATTAACGAATTGGTGAACCACGATTTCGCCTCCTACTACAGCGAGCAGTCCGCTGTCGGGTTCGGGCTGCAAGTCTGGCTCAACAATTCCTGGGTAGCCGCGAAGTGCATCGCGTTCTCCGTCGTGCTCGGCGTGCCGATCCCATTTGTGTTGTTCGCCAACGCCGCCAACCTCGGAGTCGTGGCCGGTCTGATGCTTCAGGCCGGCAAGGGCGACATCATGCTGGGGTTGCTGATTCCGCATGGCCTGCTGGAGCTAACGGCGGTGTTCCTGGCGGCTGCCGCTGGAATGCGGCTGGGGTGGTCAGTGATATCGCCTGGTCAGCGCCCGCGAGGACAGGTGCTTGCCGAGCAGGGGCGTGCCGTCGTCGCGGTCGCGGTGGGGTTGGTCGCGGTGCTGCTCGTCTCGGGTGCCATCGAGTCGTTGATCACCCCGTCACCGTTGCCGACGGCCCTGCGGATCGGCATCGGAATCCTCGCCGAAGCAGGGTTTTTGACCTATATCGTGTACTTCGGTCGACGCGGGGTTCGAGCCGGCGACACCGGCGATATCGCCGATGCGCCGGATGTGGTTCCCACCCGCTGAGTTAGAGGCGCCCGGTGGCCTTCATCGCCAGGTAACGGTCGGCCAGCGTCGGTGCGAGCTCGGTGGGGGCCGCGTCGATCACCTCCACTCCGCTGTGCCGAAGCCGCGCGGCGATTGTATGCCGGTCGTTTCGGGAATGTTCGGCGGCCGCGGCGTCATAGACCGCGGCCGCATCGGCACGCCCGGCGGCAAGCTGGTCGACGCGCGGGTCGGCGACCGCGGCAAGGATCACCCGGTGCTTGGCCGAGAGCTGGGGCAGCACCGGCAGCAACCCCTCGTCGAGAGCGGTTGCGTTGAGGTCGGTCAGCATCACGACCAGCGAGCGCCGTCGGGTTCGGCGTAGGATTGTGGAAACCATTGCAGTAGCGTCGGATTCGATCAGCGCCGGTTGCAGCGGAGCCATTGCGTCGACCAGCCGTGCCAGCAGTTCGGTTCGCGACACGCCGAATACGCCGGCCCGGGTCACCCGGTCGTGCGCCAGGAAGTCGACGTGGTCACCAGCTCGCGAGGCCAGAGCCGCCAGCAGCAGAGCGGCGTCCATCGACCAATCCAGCCTGGGCCAACCAGTTGGATCGATGGCCGTCGGATCGACACCGACCCGGCCGGCAGCCGTGCGCCCGGTGTCGAGCACGATGACGACCCGCCGGTCACGTTCGGGTCGCCAGGTCCGCACCACGACGTCGGCTCGACGGGCAGTCGCGCGCCAGTCGATTGAGCGGACGTCGTCACCGACGACATACTCTCGCAGCGAGTCGAATTCGGTGCCCTGCCCCCGCGTCAGGGTTGGCAACAGGCCGTCGATCTCCCGAAGTTTGGCCAGGCGCGCGGGTAGGTGCTTGCGCGACAAGAACAGGGGCAGCACCCGGACCTGGCCGGGCACCGGGTGTGACCGCTGCCGGCCCGCCACGCCGAGCGGGCCGATTGACCGCGCAGTGAGCACCGCCGACCGCTGATCACCGCGGCGGATCGGTCGCAAGCAGGTGTCCACTCGCTGCACTCGGCCGGCGGCGATGTCGACGGCGTGAATAGCCGGCTCAGCGCGGGCGCTGGGAGCCCAGGCATCTCGAACCTGTCCGCGAAACCGCCGTCGACCGGCATTGTGGATCAGCAGAGCGGCGTTCACCGCTTCGCCGAGCCGCACCGAGCCGTTGGGCATGCGGGTGTAGTGCAATTGGGATGGGCTCGCCGCCATACCGATGTCAGCGATCACCCCGATGGCCAGGGCCGCCAGCAGTATCTCAAAAGATCTTGCCGGCCACGGTGATAGCACAATGGGCAGAACGCAGATGAGTGCAATCAGCCCCGCGCGCCCGGTCAGAATCACTACCGTGGCACCGGGACTGAAGCCAAAATCCCTTCGAGTACGCCATCGGGTGTGGCGCCCTCCAGCTCCGCCTCGGGCCGGAGCATCACCCGGTGTCGCAGCGTCGGTCGGGCCATGGCCTTGACGTCGTCGGGTGTGACGTAGTTGCGCCCGGAGAGCCACGACCACGACCGCGCAGTGGCCAGCAATGCGGTTGCGCCGCGCGGTGAGACACCCAGCTGCAGCGCCGGCGAATGCCGTGTGGCGCTGGCGATGTCGACGATGTAACCGAGCACCTCTTCGGCGACAAGCACCTGACGTACTGCGTCGCGGCCCGCTGTCAGCTCGGTCGGCCCGGCCACGGGCCGGATCGCCGACAAGTCACGCGGATCAAAGCCGTGTGCGTGGCGGGCGAGGATGGCAATCTCGGCACCGCGCGGTGGCAGTGGCACAGTCAGTTTCAGCAGGAACCGGTCCAGCTGTGCCTCCGGCAACTGATAGGTGCCTTCGTATTCAATCGGGTTTTGCGTCGCGGCGACGATAAACGGGTCGGGCAGCGCCCTCGGTTGGCCGTCCACGCTGACCTGACGCTCTTCCATCGCCTCCAGCAAGGCCGCCTGGGTCTTCGGTGGCGTGCGGTTGATTTCATCGGCGAGCATGAGATTGGTGAAAACCGGGCCGCTGCGGAACACGAACGCGGCTGTCCGAGTGTCGTAGACCAGCGATCCGGTGACGTCGCCAGGCATCAAATCCGGCGTAAACTGGATGCGCTTGAATTCCAGTTGGAGTGCGGCGGCCAGCGAACGAACCAGTAGCGTCTTCGCCACACCTGGCACACCTTCGAGCAGCACGTGGCCGCGGCATAGCAGCGCGATCACCAGCCCGGTGACCACGGCGTCCTGCCCGACGACGGCTTTGCCGATCTCGCCGCGCAACGCCAGTAACGCATGACGCGCCGATTCTGCCACCGGCGGTTGGGCGGAGGTGGGGCGCGATTGGGTCATCGTTGTGCGACCTGCCTTTCGATGTCGTCGAGTGCGTGGGCAAGCTGGACCAAGTCAGCATCGGAAGCCGGCGGCGGGCCAAAGAGAATATGCCGCACCGACTCTGTGTGAAATCCGCTGCGTTGCGCAACGGCGATCACCACCGCAGGCGCCGACGTGTCAGTGCTAAGGCCGAGCTTGGGTAGCAGTCGCTGCAGAGTGGCGGCGCGCAATGCTTGTGCTGCGCGATCGCGGGCTCGCCGCGACCGGTACAGCCGGCCGCGGCCCTCCACCGTCTCCGACGCGCGCACTACCACGGGTAGTTCCTCGGCGACCAGTGGACCGATCCGACGACCCTGCCACAACGCAATCAGCAGCACTGCCAGCCAGAGCTGTACAACCATCCAGCTGACGTTATCGGGGATCAACCCGAAGATCGTTGTCGAACCCGAAGATTCGCCTTCGATCCGCTGCGGGGCGTACCACACCAGGTGGGGATGCTGACCGGCGAGATTCATTGCCAGCGCGGCGTTACCGGCCCGCAGCAGGCCTCCGTTGGTCATGAAGTCGGTACTACCGACCACTGTCACGGTGCGGTCGCCGTCGCGGTAGCGGACCAGCGCTCCGCTATAGCAGCTGGTAACCGTCCGGTCACCGGCAGCACGAAAGGTGTTGGACGGCCCGAAGTCCACCGGCCCAGCCCGATTAGCTTCGCGCAGAGCGCAATTCGGCTGGATGTCGGATACGCCGGCGCCGCTGCTGTGGATACCCGGGGCGAGGGCCTCGCGGGCATGCGAGGTCGGCTCGACCAGCAGTAGATCGCCTCGCGTAGCGGCCAGCTGCCGCAGCCGTGATTCGCTGGTGATGCGCTGGGTCTGGGCGAACAGCAGTAATGTTCCCGGGTGTGCTGCGTTTTCCGCATCGGCGATGCTGGTGGCGACCACAACGGTGACACCGCGGTCCCGCAGCAGTGTGACTAACGCGTGCGCGCCGCCGGGTCCGGTCGAGGCCGGGTCCATCCGCCCTCCGGGACGCGGTGCCGTTAGGTAGGCGCCGATCGCTGCCACCACGCAGACGGCTGCCACCACGAGTAGCGCCCACCGCCATGGCCGTCGTTGGCGCACTCGGATTGTCGTGCCTGCGGCGGTCATCGAACCGGCGCCCATGCGTCGACTGGGCCGGGCTGATCCAGCCCGGGTCGGCCGGCCGCAGACCGGAATCGCAGGTGGTCATCAAGGTCGGCAATCGCCTGGTATGCAGCCGGTGTGCCCGGTCTTTCGCCATAGGTGACGTCATTGAATGCGGTTGCTGCTTGGGATAATTCGAACGCAAGATGAGGTATGCGGGCGCCCGCATCGCGGGCCAGCTCGTTGGCGGTACGGCCGGGAGCTGGTTCCAGTACTTCGGTCTCCTCTAGACCACGGGCCACCGCACGCAGCCGATGTCGAATCGCTGCGATCCAATTGCTTTCGGCAGCAAAGCGTTCCGCGGCAGCACGATGCTGGTCGGCGCTGAGCTGGCCGCCATCGAATAGCTGATAGTCGCCAGCGTTATGAGTGCCCATGGTGCGCCGCGCGACGCGGACGGCGATCACTATCGCGACAATCAGCAAGGTAAGCAGGACGCTGACGGTGAACCATCCGCCCGGTACGGTAGAGCCTTTTTCGATAAGGCGGAAGAGTAGCTCGTGAATCCATTCATGTACCCGCAGGGCCAGCGAGCCGTTGGGGTAGATCGGTTTGTCGAGCTCGCGTTGGGCGGCCTGGTGTGCGGGATCGCGGTCGATGTCGATGGTGGGCAACTTCGGCTCGTCCCTATACCGGCCGGGTCAGCCATAGATAGTCGGTGGAAGCCGCTGGCCGGGTGTGCGCAGGGCCGCCGGCGGCGCCGGTCTGCAGGACCAGATCGAATGCCTCGGCCCGGATCCGGCGGTCGGTGTAGAGCAAGACAACGACGCCTGCGCCGAATGGAGCGGTGATAATCCGGCCGATCGCCGATCCGACGGCCCCCACTGTCGCGCCGATCAGAACCGAGCCACTGGTTCCGACCAGCAGGGGACCGACGAAATTGAACGGCGCTGCGACCGCGTTGGCGACCAACACCACCACCACCCAAGTCAGCAACCGGATGCCGAGCACTCGCCAAAAGCTGTTGCGGACCAATGTAAATGACCGCGTGATCGCATCGATCACCGGTAGCCGCTCCAGCACTATCAGCACCGGCGCGAACGACAGCACCGTGTAGAAGTAGACCACCGTCGCTATCGACGCCAGCGCCAGGGGCAAACCGATGACAACGGCCGCCGCCGCGTTGCCTGCAGCGCCGACCGCACCGATGATCAGCCCCACCAGGCCGGCCAGCAATATCAGCCCAATCGATTCCACCGCCACCAGGCCAATCAAGGCGGGCACCCGCCCGCGAATCTTGACCCATGTTTCGCCGGGGCCGACCGTTGAGCCGAACACCGCCCGGCCCACAACGACCGTGAGAATGCCGCTGAGCAGTACACCGGCCAGCCAGCCGACCAAGCCGGCAAGCGCACCTGACATCGTCCAGGCCGCGATGTCACCCCCGGTCAGGTCGTCGGGCGGGGCTGTTCGTAATCGGCTGGCAGCTGCCAAGGGTCCGACGGCGGCGATCAACGTGATGATTTGCGTACTCACGACGACGATTGCAGTCAGCCCCAGGGTGGCCTTCGCGTTGGTGCGGATGTAGGCGGCCGCGCCATTGAAAATGTCACCGACGCTCAACGGCCGCAACGGGATTATCCCGGGCGTGAGCGTTCCGAAACGGTTCGGTGGCGCACTGCTATAGCGGGGCGGCACGGCATAACCCGATGCAGGCGGATAGGGCGAAGGCGGGTAGGAAGCATAACCGGGCGGTGGGTAGTTGGCGGGTGGGCCGTAGCCAGGCGGCGGGTACCACGGATAGCCCGCTGGCGGGTAGGCGGGGGGACCGTAGCCGAGCGGGGGGTAGTCCGGGTAATCCGGGTAATCGGGCGGCGGCGTGCTCACCAGCTAGAACCGCCGCCGTCGTGGTCGATCATGGCTCCATACTGTCGAGCACCGGATCATTTCTCAACGTCGTGCTATGCGCGCGGTGTCGCGCTCTGTTGGTGGTGTGGCGCGTAGCGTCTCAGCCATGGCGGAACTCAAATCCCGGCTGCGGGCAGATCTGACCGATGCGATGAAGACGAAGGACAAGTTGCGTACCGCGACGCTGCGCATGCTGGTGGCCGCGATTCAGACCGAGGAGGTCTCGGGCAAGGCGGCACGGGAACTCTCTGACGACGAGGTGCTCAAGGTGCTGGGCAGGGAGTCCAGGAAACGCAGCGAAGCAGCCGAGATCTACACCCAAAACGGCCGCGGGGAACTGGCGGCCAACGAGCACGCCGAAGCCCGGGTCATTGACGAGTATCTGCCGACCCCGCTCACTGAAGCCGAGGTCGCCGACGTGGTCGACACCGCTATCGCGCAGGTAGCCGAGCAGTTGGGCGAGCGGCCAGGCATGAAACAGATGGGGTTGGTGATGAAGGCCGCCACCGCGCTGGCGGCCGGCAAGGCCGACGGCGCCCGTCTATCTGCGGCCGTTAAGGGCCGGCTTTAGCGTTTAGGGTCGTTTGCCCCGGCCGTGCAGGGGTATCCAGTGCCGTATGACACGGTTTGGCTATACGCTGATGACGGAGCAGAACGGGCCGAAAGACCTTGTTCGCTATGCGATTTCGGCTGAGCACCGAGGTTTCGAGTTCGAGGTCAGCAGTGACCACTTCTCGCCCTGGCTGGCCTCGCAGGGACATGCGCCCAACGCCTGGGCGGTGCTGGGAGCGGTAGCACAAGTTACCGAACGGGTTGATCTGTACACCTATGTGACCTGCCCGACCATGCGCTATCACCCGGTGATCGTCGCGCAGCAGGCGGCAACCGTGCAGATCCTCGCCGATGGCCGGTTCACCCTGGGACTGGGCAGCGGCGAAAACCTCAACGAGCACGTCATCGGTAAGGGCTGGCCGGCCATCAGGCAACGGCAGGACATGCTTCGGGAGGCTATCGAGATCATCCGCGCGCTGTTCGGCGGCGACTTGGTCGACTGGCGCGGCGACTACTACCAGGTGGATTCCGCACGGTTGTGGGACCTGCCCGATATTCCGGTCGGTGTTGGGGTAGCGATGGGCGGGAAGAAGGCGATCGAGAAATTCGCCACCCTCGCAGACCACTTGATCGCGGTGGAACCCAATGGAGAGCTCGTGCGTACCTGGCACTCGGTGCGACAGGGTACCGGCATCGCCGGTGGCGGCCGGGTAGTCGGGCAGATCCCAATCTGTTGGGACGCCGACCGAGATGCCGCCATTCAGCGCGCCCACGACCAGTTCCGTTGGTTCGGCGGTGGGTGGAAGGTCAACGCCGACTTGCCGACACCGGCCGGTTTTGCCGGAGCGACGCAGTTCGTCCGCCCCGAAGATGTTGCGGAGAGCATTCCCTGCGGACCGGACCTGGACGCGATCGTCGACGCCGTGCGCCCATATTGGGAAGCAGGCTTCACCGACATCGCGCTGCTGCAGATCGGCGGTCAGAACCAAGACCTCTTCTTGAAAGAAGCCGCCGAGCCATTGCTGGCGGCCTTGCGGGCGGCAGCCACCCAATAGCGATAAGTAAAGGAGATTTCAGATGCCAAACTCATTGCAAGGCAAGAAAGTAGCCATCTTGGCCGCAGACGGCGTGGAGAAGGTCGAACTCGAGCAGCCGCGTGCGGCGCTCAGCCAGGAAGGCGCGCAGGTTCAGCTGCTGTCCCTGAAAAGCGGTGAAATCCAAGCCCGTAACCACGATCTGGAGCCGGCTGGCACGTTTAATGTCGATCGGCCGGTTTCGGATGCGTCGGTGGACGAGTTCGACGCACTGGTTCTGCCCGGTGGCACGGTGAATCCGGACAAGCTGCGCTTGGACGATTCGGCGGTCTCGTTCGTGCGTGAGTTCGTCAACTCGGGTAAGCCGGTTGCAGCGATCTGTCACGGACCGTGGACGCTGGTGGAGGCCGGCGTGGTAGCGGGCCGAAAGCTGACGTCGTATCCCAGCATTCGCACCGACTTACGGAACGCCGGCGGCAAAGTTGTCGACGAGGAAGTCGTCGTCGATGGAAATCTGGTCACCAGCCGATCACCGTCCGACCTGCCGGCGTTCTGCTCGGCGATTATCGAGCAATTGGCCCACGCGCCGGCGAGCACGTAGCCGACTTCGCTGGCGAATTCGGTTTCGAGACCGCGGTTTGTGGGCATGAGTCACCTCAAGCCGTGACCAGCACGGCGATCACGACCTCGAAAGGCCGAAGTGACCATCGCTTATCCGGTACCGTGCGATTCGCTGGACATCGACGGTGTCTACCCGCCGCAACATGACTCGCAATTGCTGATCGACATGCTCGAAAAAACAGAGCTGGCTCAGGGCCGGCGGGTGTTGGATCTCTGTACGGGTAGCGGTGTCGTCGCAATCGCCGCGGCCGAGTTGGGCGCGGCCAGCGTGACCGCGTTAGATATCTGCCCACGTGCGGTGCGCTGTTCGCGGGGCAATGCCGTCAATGCCGGTGTCGAGATCGACGTTCGTGAGGGATCATGGTCTGGTGCGCTGGATTACGCGCCTTTTGATGTCATCGTGTCCAATCCGCCGTACGTACCCACCCCACCGGCGGGTGACACCGAGGTCATCCCGATAACCGCGGGCCCGGCGTGGGCCTGGAACGCGGGCGTCGACGGGCGGATGGTGCTGGATCCGTTGTGCGAATCAGCGGCCAGCTTGCTGGCCGCTGGCGGCTCCATGCTGCTGGCGCAGTCGGCGTTATCTGGCGTCGAACAGTCACTGGAGTCGCTGCGATCAACCGGATTGCACGCTGAAGTCGTTGCTTCCCAGTGCATTCCGTTCGGTCCGGTGCTGTCGGCGCGAGCCGGCTGGCTGGAAGTCACTGGCCGGATTCAAAAGGGCTGCCGGACTGAGGAACTGGTGGTTATTCGGGCGGACAAGCCATGACCGATCGCGCGCGGGTGCAAGTCATACCCAATGGACCGGTGTTGATATCCGGACCGGTGCGCATCGAGACGCCCAGCGGCGAGGTCGTGGAATCCGACCGATTCGTGGTGGCCATCTGTACTTGCCGGCGCAGCAAGAACTATCCGCTATGTGACACCAGCCATCGGCGTTGTCGCCCGGCGCGGGCCCGCTCAACTGAGCGGTGGTCGTAGCGACGTCTGCCCGGCCTTCCACGACGCCATGATGGCGTCGGCTAGCCGATCTTCGACGACAGCGTGGGCGCGGATACCGAACACCACATCGTGATCCAGCTGCGGTTCCCTGGCGACGAGATCGCCTACCACGTCGACGCGTACCACCTGCTCATGCACGGCGTCAGCCTCGACGTGCTCGTGGTAGAACGCGACACATTCCCGCGGCGCGGCCAGCCGCTGCAGCGCCTCGACCAACCGGCGCGAGCCTGGCGACGAGGTGATCTCTGTTGATGCGAAATGCCCGATGGCGGCTCCGCGCAACCGTCGGTGCAAGCCGAACAACGACATCAAGTTCACCACCGCCAGCGATTCGGCGGGGACTATGTCGAGGTAAGCGAGGTAGGTCGAATCCAGGCCCGCGGCGGTCAACAGGTTGGCGAACAGCTGTTGGTGAGCTTGCGGGCCGCGCCCGGCGCCGTATTCGTCGAATTCGACTGCGACGAACGACGCCTTGGCCTGGCCGATCAGACGTGGAATAGCCCACGCGTGCGGATCGCCCTCCTTGAGGTGGTATAGCGATCGGTGCACGAAGTACTCGCGCATCTGCTCCCACGTTCCGCTGTCGCGCAGCCAATACGACGGGCCGGTCCCATCGGCGGATTCCATTGAGATGGAGTCCATTTCGGCTGCGGCGGTCTGGCTTGGCTCGATGGGACCTACGTCGCGGCGGACTCCGCCGAGGAAAGCCCGCTCCAATTGCGCGCGGAGATGCAGTAAACCGGGATCCCATTCCCAGGTGGGGTCGACGCCCGCGAAACCCCGGTAGTGCAGTTCGTAGCACATGTAAAGGGCCAGCTGCAGATCCAAGCCGTAGGGGTCGGAGTCGCTCACCGAAGCGCCAATGCGAGCCAGTTGATCGCGGGGCGGCGGTTCGGTGATACTGCGCCGGACGGCCATCGACAGCGGCCCGTGTGCGGCAGGTAGCCGCGGTTCGACCGGCGTTTGTACGTGGGTCACGTAGCGGTTTACCCGCGAATCCACACCTGTCAAACGCTCGCCGGATACCTAGTCCGCGTCGCTGTCCGGCCAGTCACAGCCGGTCAACTCAACAGACAATTCCCACAACCGACGTGCCATCACGGCGTCGCGAGCCTTCTTGCCCGGCCTGGTCACTGTCGGCTTGCCCCACTGGCTGAAGCGCGGTGCGAGATAGCTGCCGCTGGGCAGCTCCGTGGTAACCGCCTGAATGGTGGACCGCGCGCCGGTGGCCGCGCTGTGCGCTGGGAACCGGCCGATGGTGTGTTCACGTACCCAAGGCAGCACCCCGGTGGTGTCCCTGGTTATGTCGGTATCCGTCGCACCCGGATCGGTCATGTAGGTCCGCACGCCGCGCCTCACCAGCTCGTGGCTGAACAGCATGATGGCCAGCTTGGATTCCCCGTAAGCCGCCCACTTCGAGTACTTGCGGGTGCGCCAGTTCAAGTCGTCGATGTGCAGTCGGCTAAGGGCGTAGGCCGAGCTGACTACCGAGATCACCCGATCCTTGATCCTGTCTGCCAGAAGGCATGTCAGGGCGAAATGGCCGAGGTAGTTGGTTCCCATGTGCGCCTCGAAGCCGTCTGCCGTGCGCGTCAACGGCAGACCCAGCACACCGGCGTTGTTGATCAGCACGTCAACGCCATCCGCTGAGGCGGCGAACTTTCGCACGCTGGCCAGATCGGCAAGATCGAGATGGGCTACCGCAACGTCGCCGGCCATCGTGGCCGCGGCTTGCTCGGCTTTCGGGATGGTGCGGCAGGCCATGACGATGCTGTGACCAGTGGCTGCAAGTGCCGCGGCGGTCGCTTTGCCGACACCACTGTTGCCGCCCGTGACAATGATTCGCACCCGCCGATCATCCAGTGTTTCTGGCAGTTACGCGGTGGATCAGCACGACGCGACCCATGGCGGGTGATCTCTGCAAGCCATTTATGCACCCTTCGGCAAGCATCCGCTGACTTTCGAATTCGGCGGTTGGGAAAAGCGGGAAACGGCCGAGGTTTCCCGGCACTGAAACTCCGCTGTTAACACTCCACAATGATGATCAGCTACGACCTTCGAGAGGAAAACGCGCGGTCCCTTGTTCCCGCCGGGCCTGACATAGCCGGGTAGGCGGGCTCGCCACCCCGACTAGACTCGCGATGCGCCGATCGGCGGCGTGACCGCAAGAGTCTCCCGAGGGATAAACATGAAGATCGTGGTGATAGGCGGCGCTGGCGTGCTGGGGTCAAAGGTAGTCCAGAAGCTGAAGGACCACGGTCACGACGCAGTCGCAGCGTCGCCTCGCACGGGCGTCAACGCGCTTACCGGGGAAGGCCTCGCCGACGCGCTTATCGGTGCCAATGTGGTTGTCGACGTGTCCAATTCGCCGTCATTCGACGACGATCCGGCAATGGAGTTCTTCACGAAATCGACCACTAACTTGGAGGCTGCCGCGAAGGCCGCGGGTATTGGCCACTACGTCGCGGTTTCGATCGTTGGTTGCGACGAGTTGCCGAAGAGCGGTTACCTGCGCGCGAAGGTCGCCCAGGAGAAGCTCATCACGGAATCGGATCTTCCCTACTCGATCGTCCGAGCCACCCAGTTCGCCGAGTTCGCCGACGCGATCACGGCGTCGCTCACGGTTGGCGACGAAGTGCGAGTGCCGGACGCGCTGATCCAGCCCATCGCCTCCGAGGAACTCGCAGACGAAGTCGCTCGGGTGACAGAAGGCAAGCCACTCAACGGCATCGAGAACGTCGGAGGGCCGGAGAAGATCTCGTTCGAGCAGCTGGCTCGCGAGTCGTTGGCCCGGCAGGGCGAAGACAAGACGGTAATCGTCGATTCCGAAGCCGCTTACTTCGGGACGCCGCTCTCGACGAACAGCTTGGTTACCCCGTAGGCGGGTCATCGGTGCAGAGCCGGGACCTATCGGCGCCAACACCGGCCACCTGGCTAGCTTTTGAATCGTTACCGCATGGTCGGGGTGGCGGGATTCGAACCCACGGCCTCTTCGTCCCGAACGACAGCGACCAGGCAGTATGGCTGTTGTGGGCTGGTGATGAAGTTTACAGAAAATGCACTGGTAAACAGCACGTTCCCATCGGTGTCCCACAGTCGTTAGCGATAGCCGTAGGAAGAGGAAACGTACCCGTCTGCGTACCCGCGAAGGCGGATGGCGGTCCCGATGACAACATGCCTGTGTCATCGAAGAGGACGCCGGGTGCTCACGTCGGGACGGTACGGCAGCTACGACACCCTGACTGCAGTCATCGCCGGTTTGGTCGCCACCACGGACGGCGGCGAGGCTTGGACGGCGCTGGAGTTGGTGAGTGCACTGCGTTTGGCGCGCTGAGACGCTGCGTTGTGTCTGGAAACACCGCTTTGCGGATCGCGTCAAATTGGCTTAACCGCCAGTCGTTATAGAGCTGCATGGCCGTTGTCACCGGCACGGGCAGTGAGCGGACGAACTCGGTGCGCGAGTAGACCATAGGTGGCCTCTCAAGTGGGTGCGATTTCGTCTGATGGCTGACGATTAGCGTGATGCCTTCAACCGCGATGTCGGGGCGTAGTTCGGGCCAGGTATCCAGGTGTCTACGTGCGGCATTGACCAAATCTTCTGATGCGTTTCCGGACGCGCTTTTGACCTCGACCAGCCGACACCGGCCGCCGTGGGTGACGAGCAAATCAGCGCTCGCCGGGCGATCCAGAAGGCTGTCGAGGCGCGTTACGTCGCAGCCAGCGTCACGCAATACTCGAGCCACGGCATCTTCCAGGACAACGCTCGAGCCGAACAGCAGATCGTGCCGCAGATCGTCCGCTGCGGCTCTTGATTCGGCCAGCCGCTGCACTAGCTCGTCGCGACGAATCTGGTACTCCTCGT
>DASZKQ010000539.1:0-7515 GCA_035552835.1 Mycobacterium sp.
GCGGACACCTGGAGGTTGTGCGACGCGGCGATCGCAGCACCGGCCAGCCATCCGGTGTACCCGCCGCACCTGGTGGCGTCGAGTTGCAGGCAGTCGACTACGGGCGCCAACCGGCGGGCGTCGTACCGGTCGGACACGTACTCTCCAGCGGCGACGTCGCACCGTACCGCGTCTCGGACGACACGCAGGCCGTCGATGTCGTCGCTGCTGACGGGCTCTTCGAACCAGACAACCCCGAGGTCGTCAAAGGCGGCACCGGCCCGCCGGGCCTGAGCCACCGAGTAACCGCCGTTGGCATCCACCATCAGCTCGACGTCGTCGCCGGCCAGCTCCCGCAGCCGGCACACCCTGGAGATATCCCTCGTCAGGTCCGCGCCCCAATTCTGGCCGACCTTGATCTTCATGGCGGTGCACCCGGCCGCCTGCCAGGCCGCGACCTGTTCACCGAGCTGGGTGTCATCGAGGGTGGTGAAGCCACCCGAGCCGTAGATCGGCACGTGGGGACGGGCCCGCCCGAACAACCGGGAAAGCGGCTCTTCACACAGCCGCGCTTTGAGATCCCACAACGCGACATCGACGGCGCTGAGCGCCTGCATGACCAGCCCGCGGGTACCGATGTTGCGGCAGTGGCGGCGCATCGCTTCCCATGCGGCGCTGACGTCGAAGGGATCCCGGCCGGTGACGACGCCGGCCAACTCCTCGGTGACGACGGCGGCCGCTGCCGGGGAACTGTACGTCCACCCGAGACCACTGGTCTGGCCGGCGTGCGCGGTCACGACGACGGCGGTGGTGGCGTCCCACTCCAGGGTTCCGTCCGCCTCGGGTTCTGGGGTGTCGACGGTGTAGGCCGCGACCTCGACCCCATCGATGCGGGCCGAGGTCATGGTCGGAGTCCTGACTGTTCTGCTCCGCGAATGCGGCCGGCCGCATGGTCAACCATCAAGTCCGCGGCGCGTGCGGCCAGCGCCATGATAGTCAGCGCCGGGTTGGCCGAGCCCTGAGTCGGCATGGTGCTGCCGTCGACGACGTAGAGCCGCTCGACTCCGAATACCCGATGCTCGGCGTCGATGACGCCGTCTTCCGCGCGGGCCGCCATGCGGGCGCCGCCGACGAGGTGGGCATAACGCTCGATCGTTATCGTCTCCTCGGCTCCCGCCGCGCGCAGGATGTCCTCCATGACTGCCGTGGCGGCTTTGATCAGCTGTCTGTCGTTGTCGCACTGGCTGTAGGCGAAGTGGGCCACCGGCAGGCCGTGGCGGTCTTTCTCATCGGACAGCGTGACGCGGTTGTCCGATCGCGGCAGCAGTTCGCACAGCGCGCCTAGCGTAGCCCAGTGCACGTAGTCGCGCATGTATTCGCGCAAGGTCTTGCCCCAATGTCCCTGCGCGAGAACATGTTCGGCCCAGGTGATCGGCAGCGGGCTGACGGTTTGAATGGACCAGCCGCGTTTGTAGGGTTTGGTGGGGTCGGTTTCGTAAAACGCCTCGGAGCTGACCTCGGGCGGCGGCGCTTTATACATCCGGATCTCGTCGGTGAACCGCCCCGCGGTCTGGGGTGCGCCCTGAACCATCAGGTAGCGGCCGACTTGATCGTGGTCGTTGCCCAGGCCGCGCTCGTAACGGGTGGTGGCCGACAGCAGCAATAGGCGCGGCGTCTCGATCGAGTAGCCCGCGACGACGACCGCGCTGGCACGTTGCCGGCGCAGGACCCCGGCGCGGTAGTACTCGACACCGGTCGCCCGCCCGGTCTCGTCGTCGACGAGCACCCGCGAGACCTGCGCGTCGGGCCGGATCTCGGCGCCGTGAGCCAACGCGTCGGGGATGTGGGTGATCAACGGGCTGGCCTTAGCGTTGACCTTGCAGCCCTGCAGGCAGAAGCCGCGATAGATACAGTGCGGGCGGTTGCCGAAGCGGCCGTTGGGTATGGCGACCGGCCCTACCCGCATCTCTATCCCGAGCTCCGCGGCACCGCGCAGCGCAATCTGACCGTTGCCGCTGACCCGATGCGGGCTGTGCGGGTAGCGATGTGGATCGCCCCATGGCCAATCCTGTCCGGCGACGGGCAGCTCGGCTTCAATCTTCTCGTAATAGGGCCGTAGCGTGTCGTAGCTGATCGGCCAGTCCGCGCCCACGCCGTCGGCGCTGTGGGTGTTGAAGTCCGACGGGTGAAACCGCGGGACATAACCCGCGTAGTGCACCATCGATCCGCCGACACCGCGCCCGGAGTTGTTGGAGCCCAGCGGGATCGGGTCAGAGCCGCCGATCTGCCGGGAGTCTGTCCAGAACAGGCCGTGTGACCCGCGCTCGTCGCTGACCCAGTCGGTGTCCGGATTCCAGAACGGGCCGGCGTCCAGCACGACGGTGCGCCACCCCGCCCGGGCCAGCCGTTGCGCCAGCGTTCCACCGCCGGCGCCGGCACCGACGATGACGACGTCGACCTCGTCGTTCTCGTCGTAACGGCGCATGTCGGCACGTAGCTGATGGTTGACCCGCGAACCGTCGTTCGGGATCAGCCAGGCCGATTCGTTGCGGGCCCGGATAGTTCGATAATCACTCACTAGGCCCACTGCCCCGCAGGTCGTCGTCGGCTTTGCGAGACCGCTCCACCCGCCTGGCGAACGGGACCGGGTCGGCGTCGTCGTGGTCGGCGACCTCCCACCTCTCCCGGGCGTTGATTCCGGCGTTGAGGTAGCCGCGCGGGTAAGCCGGGCCGGGGAAGCCGATCTCGTTCCACGCCCAGGGATGTGAGTAAAACGCGGTGCAGGCGTATCGCGTCCACAAGCTCCAGACGCCTTTGGCGGTGTACCCGTGCCAGGATCCGCCGCCGCCCGCGAGATCGGCCACGTCCTGCAGCAGCCGCGCCTGCTGAGCGGCGCCCAGTTCGGCGTAGCCGGCATCGTGGCGCGCGCGTGCGTCCTCGTCGAGGTGGGCCAGCGTGTCGCGCCATGCCTGGCCATCTTCGGGTAAGTCGTCGTAGTGCCAACCGTCGGTCTCGCCGATCGAGAGTCGCCCGTCGATCAGCGCCAGCACCGGCACCCGCGGCTCGCTGTCTTGGTCCATCAGCAGATCGAGCATCGGCTGAGCGACGCCGACCTCGTGCGGGGTGAAAAAGGACAACATCTTGGGCAACGTCAGACGCGCGAGGACCACACCCGCGGTCACGTCATCCCACCTGTGCGCCTGACCCAGCACGTCGAAACCCGGAAACCGGCCGCGACCCTGCGGAGTGATCCCGCGCTGCGCCTTCGTGCGGAACGGCATCAGCTACCCGTCCCGTCACCGCGCGGCGGCAACTCCTCACGGCGCAGCATCGCAGCCAGCAGACCCATCGCGCCGACCAGCGACGCCAGCAGCGGCGCGAACGCGGGCGGGCCGGACTCCATGTTGTACTTGGTGAAGCCGCCGGGTCGCTGCCTGATCCCGCGGACATGCAGATAGAAGCCCTGCAGCCCATTGACCACGATCGCGGCGCTCGCCGCCGGCAGCACGGTGCGGGCAGCCCGCCGGGAGAAGAACCCGGCCACTCCGGCCGGGATAGCGGTGGGCACCACCACGATCGGCCACCACATCATCTTGTTGCCGAAGCTGGCGCCGTCGTGCGAGATATAAATCTCGCCGGCAGTGACCGCGGCGCCGGCAGCCGTCAACGCCGACAAGGTGCGCTCGAAGCGGCCGGTACGGATGTCGTAAAGGGCCGCCCGGATGAGCGTCATCGTTCAGTCGCCCTTCTTTTCGCCCGGCAGATACTGCTGCACCTTTTGCTTGACGCCCTGCTTGATGAAGCCGGCCGCGTCCTCGTCGCCGCCAAGCACCGCGTGGGCCAGCGATTTGGCTTGGTCGAAGGTTGCGTGCGGTGGGATGGGCGGAACGTCGGGGTCGCAGCGCACGTCGAGCACGGTCGGGCGGTCCGCCGACAACGCGCGGTCCCATGCACCACCCAACTCCGCGGCGTCGTCGATGTTCTGGCCATGCAGGCCCAGACTACGAGCGAACCCCGCGTAATCGATGTCGGGCAGCGACTGCGACGCCTCGAACTTCGGCGAGTTCTCCATCGCCCGCAGCTCCCAGGTCACCTGGTTGAGGTCGTTGTTGTGCAACACCACGACGATCAAACGGGGGTCAGTCCACTGCTGCCAGTATTTCGCGATGGTGATCAACTCGGCCAGTCCGTTCATCTGCATCGCCCCGTCACCGACGAACGCGATGGCCGGCCGATCCGGATGGGCCCACTTCGCCCCGATCACGTACGGCACGCCCGGACCCATCGTGGCCAACGTGCCCGACAGCGACCCGCGCACACCCGCGGTGAACTTCAGTTGGCGGGCATACCAATTTGCCGAAGAACCCGAGTCTGCCGTAACGATCGCGTTGGACGGCAGCCGCTGCGACAGTTCGTGGAAGATCCGCATCGGGTTGATGGGGTCGGCTTCGGTCATCGCCCGCCGCTGCACCGTGTTCCACCACTTCGCCACGTGCTTTTCGACCGTCTCCCTCCACGACCGGTCCGACTTGCGCTGTAGCAACGGGATCAACGCCCGTAGCGTCGACTTCGCGTCGCCCACCAGGTTCAGCTCGTACGGGTAGCGCATCCCGATCCACTTGCCCGACCGGTCGATCTGCACCGCACGGGCCTGATCGAGCTTCGGCAGGAACTGGGTGTAAGGAAAATTGGATCCGACGGTCAGCAAGGTGTCGCAGTCCATCATCAGATGCCAGCTCGCCGTGGTGCCGAGCAAACCGATGGAGCCCGTCACCCATGGCAAGTCGTCGGGCAGTACGTCCTTGCCCAGCAATGCCTTGGCTGCACCTGCCCCGAGCAGATCGGCCACCTCGGTGAGCTCCTCCACGCAGTCCCGCGCTCCCTGCCCGACCAGCATCGCGACCCGCTCACCCGCATTGAGCAGGTCGGCGGCCTGCCGCACCGCGCCCTCGTCGGGGGTGACCCGCGATCCGCTGAGCCCCAGGCTGGACGGCACCTGCTTGAACGCGTGCGCGGGTGCCTCGTACTCCAGGTCCATCACATCGGAAGGGAAGATGAGGCATGTTGGGCATCCCTCGCTGAGCGCCACCCGGATCGCCCGGTCGATGAGGTTGGGCAGCTGCTGGGGCACGGTGCACATCTGCACGTATTCGCTGCACACGTCCTTGAACAGGCTGATCAAATCGATCTCCTGCTGATAGGAGCCGCCCATCGCCGAGCGCTCGGTCTGGCCCACGATGGCGACCACCGGCACGTGGTCGAGCTTGGCGTCGTACAGTCCGTTGAGGAGGTGCACCGCCCCCGGTCCGCTGGTCGCGACACAGACGCCGACGGCGCCGGAGAACTTTGCAAAACCGACCGCTTCGAACGCCGCCATTTCCTCGTGCCGCGCCTGCACGAATTGCGGCTTATTGTCGGCACGCTGCCAGGCGGCAAGCAGACCATTGATTCCGTCCCCGGGGAACCCGAAGACCTGGGACACCCCCCAATCCCGTAGCCGGGCGAGTAAAACGTCAGCGACAGTGGCAGACATGGCGGATGCTCCTCTTACAAGGTTGGGCGGGGAGGTGTCGGCACTCGATTCACGGCGTGGTGGTACCCGCTGGAAGACCCCGGAATCCCGGCACAGCAAAGTCCCAGCGAGCTCCCAGGTACCGAATCGACCCTGCGAAGTCTTCGTCGACGCCGGCGTTACGCCGTGGTGCGGCGCGATGTGTGCAATGCGCTGGCCGCCCGGATGTACGCGAGGTGACTCAGGGCTTGCGGGATGTTTCCCATTGCGTCGCCGGTCTCTGCGACCCGCATCTCCGACATCAGCCCCAGCGGACCGGCCACGTCGGCGTCCAGTTGGCGCATAAGCTCACGGGCCTCGTCGAGTCGGCCGACACAAACCAGGGCATGCACTCGCCAGAATGCGCAGGCGGTGAAGGTTTCCTCCTCGTCGCAAACCCGGCTGTAGCGGTAGAGCATCGGACCCGCCCCGAGTTCGACCCCGACGGCGTCGATGGTCGACGACATCTTCTGTCCCTGGTCGAATCCGACCTCGGCACCCAACAGCACCGACGCGTCCAAATCGTCGGTGCCGGCGTAAAAGGTGTAGGCCCGTTTGGCGTCCGACCAGCAGTGTTGCGCAATCCAGCTCTTGATCCGTCGTGCTTCGGCGCGCCACCGCTTTCCGGTGCCGGTCAGTTGTCCGGCCTCGGCGAGACGAGCCGCGGCGTCCAGCGCCCGCCAGCAATTCATCTTCGACGAGGTGTAGGGCCTCTCGATAGGAAGTTCCCAGATTCCCGCATCATCGCGGCGCCACTCGTCCGCGCAGCAATCGGCCAAGTCGGAGAGTTGCCGGGCGGAGCCGACATCGAGCAGATGGCCGCGAAAAACCCAGTCGGCGACCGTGCCGAACAAGTCGCCGTATACGCCGAGTTGGGTCTGGGAGGCGGCGTCGTTGCCCACCATCACCGGCCGGCTACCTCGGTAACCGGGCACGTTCGGTTGATGGACGACCTCGGGAATGTCGCCACCCAACGTATACATCACGTGGATGTGCGGCCCGTTGCCGTGCACAGCGTGCAACAGCCACGCAACGGCGGCGTGCACCTCCTCCTGCAAGCCCAGCACTGCCAGCGCGTCGACCGTCAACGCCGCGTCACGGACCCAGCAGAATCGGTAATCCCAGTTCTTCGTGCCGCCAACGCGCTCAGGCAGGGAGGTGGTCGCTGCTGCGGCGACAGCCCCGGTGCCCGCGATTACCAGAGTTTTCAGTGCCAGGGCGCTGCGCACAATCCGGTCTCGGCCGTCACCGGTCCATTGCACCTGCCTCGACCACCGTCGCCAGTTTTCTGCCGTGGGATCTATGCGCCGATCGATGGAATCCACCTGACAGAAGAACAGCGGATCCTTATCCGATGCGACGACGGCCGTGATCCGGCGCTCACCCTCAGCCACTACGAAAGTCGCCTCGACTCCTTCGAACCGCACCGCCACCGTCACCTGCGGGCTACACCGCACACCCATTGTCAGTGGCCCGGCGTGCAAGATTGGGCCGCGCTCATCATCTTCGGCCCATGGCTGCCAGCGGCGGAGACCGTCGCCTGGAGTCACCGCAAAGCGCAGCTCGACCGAACCGCTGATTCCGTCGACACGTCGGGCGAGTTCAGTCCACGGCAACGCACCCGCGGTTCCCGAGTTGAGACTGTCCGTGATGCGCACCTGCCCCGTCGCCGTCGTGAATGTGGTTTCCAATAGGTTGGTGTCAGGGAGGTATCGACGCGTCGTGGTGGTCTCGGGGTCCGTCGGACGCAACTCGATACGGCCGCCGTATTCCGGGTCCAACAGCGCGGCAAACGTCGGGGGCGAATCCAACTGCGGCACTGCCCACCAGTCGATCGATCCGTCAGCTGCCACCAGTGCGACACCTCGGCCATCGCCCAACACTCCGTAGTCGCCGATCTTGGCAAAGCCGTCAGAGTCGCGGATATCACACATGTGCCACTCGTCGCCCATCACCGCATCTTGCCAGCACGGGGCGCCCCGCCC
>DASZKQ010000540.1:0-9247 GCA_035552835.1 Mycobacterium sp.
GGGAGCACCTGGGCCGCGAACGTTTGCATGCCGCCTCAGCCCTTCAGCGCGCGCAACGCATCTGGATCCAGCGTGCCGGTTCGCTTGTGGATCTGGATCGCCAAGCTCAGCAACAACGCGGTGACCGTTGCGGAGACGACGATGTCGGTCAAGGTCATTGCCTGCACAACGGGATCGACCACATTCTTTGGCGACGGGTTTTTTGGACCGGAGAAGATCGGTGGCACTCCGCCGCGCTGGTATCCGACCGCCAGCAACAGTAGGTACGTGCCGGACTGCGCCACTGATAAGCACACCACCGCCTGAATAAGGTTGCGGCTACGCACGATACCGAACGACCCGGTCAGTACCACCCAAGCGGCTACGCAGTAGGCGTAAACACTCATCCCGACCTACTCTTCCTGGCGATCGTGATCTCCTGGGCCAGGAATTGCGCGAGCAAGACGACCATCCCGCAGCCGATCTCGATGCCGACCGCGACGTTGAGCAGCGGTACCGTCCCCCCGGAAAACAAGTGAGCAAGCGTGCCCTTCGGCAAGGAATTCATGAGGAAAGCGCCGCCGAGAGCCAGTCCGGCTACCGCCATCCCGGCGAATGCGGCCGCGCCGACCGCCTCACCGACGTCCAGGTCGCCGATCGGCCGTAGCCGATCCAGTGCCCGATAGGTTCCGCTGACATACAGCACGTGCAAACCGGTTGCCAGCACCACCCCGCCCTGAAAACCGCCGCCCGGCGTGAGATGCCCGTGGGCGACCGTGTCGACACCGAGTGCAAGCGTCACCGGCAGCAGGAGATATCCCACCAGTCGAACCGCGTCGAGCACCGCGCCGGATCCCGGCGGGCGGTATTCGCGCTCTTCGGAGGCCGGCCGCAGCAGGGCCATGACGCCCGTCACCGAACCGAGAAAAATGGTTTCCTCGCCGAGCGTGTCCAGGCCGCGTTGATCGAAATTGATGCTGGACACCACATTGGCAGTCGACTGCGACAACGAGGCGCGAACCGCCAGATCCCGGTACAGGTGATGAATCTGACCGAAGGCCGGTATTTCCCGAAAGACCGTCCAGAGCAGCAGCCCCAGCCCGGATGCCGCGACGAAAAACAGTGCCGTTCGCGCGCCACGAGTCACTGGGTGGACTCCTCGGACTCGGCTTCGTCGGTCCGCCGGCGCACCGTCCGATAGGTGAGCATGATCATCAGCGGCACCACGACCGCGCCGACACCCAACTGCGACAACGCCACATCGGGGGCTTGCAGCACAACGAACATCACCGTGAGCGCGAGCCCGAAGACAGACAGCATGATGGCCTGGCGGTCCGGCCGGTCGGTCAGGGCGACGATCGTTGCCGCCACACCGACAAGGGTCACCGAGACCAGCACCAGTGCGGTCATGCGGGCCAGTCCACGTCGATCACGCCCTCGCGCTGCGCGGCCAGCCTGCCCGTCGCCGCCGACATCGCCGGCGAGGTCACCACCACCACGGCAGCGATCACCGCGATCGTCGCCGAGCTCGCGCTCCAGCCGCTCGAGATGATCAGCCCCAGCACGATCAGCGGCGTCCCAACCGATGTCGTGGCGGTCAGCAGATGAAGGCAGTCGAACACCGTCGGCAGTGTGACGGCGGCGAGCGAGGACAACACCACCACCGCCACGCCGGCGAAAACTATGCACCACGCGATCATGTCTTGTGGCGCACCAGTAGTCGGGTGTAAACCAACGTGCCCGGCAGAGTCACCACCACCAAAACCAGTGGAACGATCAGCACAAAGCTTTGTTGCCAGGCAACGGCGAGCGCTGCCAAAGCCATGGCCGCGGCGATAGTCGCAAACTCCAGTCCCACCAACCGTTGCTGAGGTTGCCCCCGGGACGCCATCCACATGCCCGGCGCGAACGCCCCAACGAGCAGCACCAGCGCAGCGATCTCCCCGAGGCTCACCGTTGCACCGCCGACTCCAGTCGACCCTGCTCCTGCCCCAGCCGATGTAGGAGCACGCGGCCGGTGGACGAATCAGAGTCGCAGACAACGGTTCCCGGCGTGGTCGCGAAACTCAACGTAGCTGCGGCGCGCCGTCCGGCGGCCACCCGATCGTCCTCCGCTGGTAGGGGCACGACGGTAATCACGGCGTGCCGGCGAGCGGGAATAAGCGTGTACAGCCACGCTTGGACCGTTTGCACCAGAACATCGCGCACCACCATTGGTACCCAGGACAACCAGCCCATTCGGAACCGCCAACACCCGCCATTGGCGCGTCGCGCCAACCGTGCCACCACCGCGCACGGCAGCGTGCACGCTGCAGCCACCGCCAGTTCACCGGACGTCAATGATGACAACGTAGCCAGCCACACTGCACTGGTGAGCACCCACCACAGCAAGATCTCGCCGGAAGCCCGGACGAGCCGTGCTCGCACAGACGAACTCGCGTGCTCATCGCCCCCGGTCGCGGCCCCTTTGCTTCTCGATCGCATCGATCAACTCCATCCTGTTCCTCGTAGCCCGTCCTTGGGCATACAGCCGACTCGCAACATTCGAGCAGCTGCTTTTTGCGGGCCTCGGAGTTGACACCCCTTCGCTGATGGGCCGGACGCCGACCACTCCGACATAACCGCCAAAGTGAGCGGGTAGTCACCGCAATATTGCTCCGCTCGTCTACTGGCGGCATTGCGTGGTTCGGCGGTCCGCACCACCTTCCTTGGATCGCCCACGGTCTCCCCTCAGGTTCCCGGCATGCCGACTACCCCGTGTCGCCACCGTGCAATCCGAAAGCCCGACCCTCGTTGGCGGAGCGCCTTCTTGATCGCCGACCGGCTACCCGGGCGGCCTGCCCGCCGCACCGGAAGGACTGTTCTGATGGCGCGACTTACCACGCCGACCGCCGCTGGATCTCGACAACGCCGCCCCAGACAATGGTGGGCGTCTGAGGACATCCATTCCGAACGTCTGATCGCCGTCGAATCCGAGCGCTGTAGGGCACCAGAGCGGGCTTGGCGTCGCGCACGTAGCGGGCCCGGCAGTGATCTCTGTGTCGCCGGTAGTTCAGCGAGACCGCTTTTATCGGCGGCAGCCTCGCTTAAGTCCCGGGAGCACCCTCACGCCGAGTGCCAACGCCAATGGCCGTAAATGGGCGAAGTCGGGCACGGCCGCGACCTCATTGTGAATCGGACCGGCGTATCCGGCCACTTTGTTTCTGCGCTCCCGGGCCCGACGGCGGGCTGGTGCTGACGGTCGTAGGCGGCCTCCAATTCTGCTGGCGGGATGTCTGCGCAACACTGGTAGAGCCGGTGGTGGTTGAACCAATCGAACCATTCGGCGGCGGCGTACTCGACCTGCTCGACGGTCCGCCACGGGCCCCGAGCTTGATCCCCTCGGTCTTGTCCAGGCCGTTGATCGTCTCCGTCTCCGCGAGCGCATTATCTAACGAATCCCAACGCTGCCAGCAGAAGCCGAGATGCCTGCTTCCAGGAGCCGTTCGGAGAACCGGACCGAGATGTAGTGGCTGGCTGCCCGGCATCGGTGTGATGGATCACCGCATCCAGACCGGTGATCCCACGGCGGCCACGGGTTTAGATCGCGTGCTCGACCGCATCGAGCACCAGGGTCGTCATCACGGCGGTCGAGCTGCCCCAGCCCAGAATCATCTGCGGTACGCGTCAATCACGAACGCGACGTAAACCCAGCCCGACCACGTCGACACATAGGTGTCGACACATAGGTCATGTTGGCGACCCACAGCTGGGTGCGGTGGGTCCGAACCGACGCTGGACCAGGTCGGCTAGGCGGGTGGCTGCAGAATCGGCGACGATGGCTCGTTTCACCGCGTCACGCCTAACCCCATGTACGTCACAGCGTTTCATCAACCGCTCGACGGCGTAGCCGTCGTCGAGCGCCGTGGCATCAGCTCGCTCGCCGGCGGACCCGTTCTTCCCCGTCATCGGTGCCGGAGCATACCCGGAACACCAGGCGTCTATTCGCTCAGCGTGTTTTCACGTTTGACGTTATCCATAGTGGATACATTGCAGATGGGACGTGGCGTCGTGGGAATGCGACCGCCATAACGAGCGGAGGTGAACGCACATGGCACGTGACACTCGTGGTCCCGTACCCTCCGGTCACTCAGACCTACGCCGGGTCAGTTTGAACCCGTTGCACTGGCGTGAGGCGAGGCGGATGCTGGGCGGCGAGGCATTGACGGCGTCGCTGATCGGCGTGGCCGGTCTGGTCGGTGTCTACCTTGCACATCCGCGGGGAACAGGCGTGTCGGCGGTGGGTCTGGACATGACGCCGGCCTTGAGTTGGACCATCCTCACTGTGGGCATCGCCGCGGCGGTGGCCATGCTTCACCGCCGACTCGCCATGGTGTTCTGCGCCGTCGTGGGAGTGGCGTCCCTGCCGATGGTGATCGTCAGCGCGGTCGCCGCAACGCATCACAGGCCGGGGCCCCTCGGATTCACCGCTGTGGCGACGGTTCTCTACGCCGCGTTCTTCTGCGCCAATCTGGCCATTGGAATGTGGTTGATACCCGACCACATCGAGGGACCGGCATGGCTGCATACTGGGCGACGGTCGAGCGACGGCCGCGACGAATCCGCAGGTCACCGGTCGTGATTGCGACCCACAACCTCGACCCGGACCTCGTCACGGATATGCTCGGGCACCCTGCCTTGACACCATCGCTGCACTCGCACAACATCCGTCTCCGGCAGACCCCTCACACGACTAGTGTGCAACTCGTCCATTGCGACGTTTACTGGAATCTGCCCCGTCACAGTGGGGCCCAATAACGGTGACATTGCAACGGGAGGCCTGCTCCGGTTGGCCGGCGAGCTGGTCGTCGGTCCCGGCCGTCGTGTGTGCAGCGCTCGGCGCGCGGCGGTGGCGAACACCCCATCGACCTATTCAGTATGAGGCAGGCGAGGTGATGGTTAGACCGCCAATTCGCCGTTCCCATCGGCTGCCGACGTCGAGCCGAACCCGCCGCTCACGCCTCGTCGAGGAGGTCGGCCAGCTTGGTGCCGCCGCGTTGGCGTAGCAGCGTTGTCACTTCGTCCGGCCGACAGCTGAGACTGGTGGCGATCGCGCTGAGCGGGTTGGGTGATGGCCGCGCGATCAGCATTTGCAGCCGTTGGTGCAGGTTGTCGCCGGCGGCGATCCGTCCGACGTCGACTGTGGCGCCTTTGCTGTTGAGGACCAGGACCAGCTCGTCGCCTTCGACGGCCTCACGGTGGTAGCCAGAGGGCGAAGTGTTCCGACGCTGGGCGGGTCACGGCCCGCTTTTTCGGCGGCTGACTTGACGGTTTTGACGCAGCGCTGCAACGTCTCCGGGGTGAAGTAGGTGTGCAGGATAACGTCGTCGAAAACACGACCGCCGAGCGCAAGCGTGTTGGGCGCGAAAGCCACCAGCGCCAGTCGGATGTCTTTGTTGAAGTCGGGGTCGAGAAACAGAATGGGGTACTTGCCCATCGGCCCGTCGTGGTTGAAGATCACCTCGCCGTGCCACAGCCGGCGCATGACCTGGGCCCAATCCTCCATCTGTGCCGTCGTCACCGCAGGAATGCCGAATGCCCCGTAGATCGCGGCGATGCCGCGGCCGATACCCAAAGTGAACCGGCCGCCGGAAAGACGATGCATGGTGGTCGCCCACGATCCGGCGATCAGCGGGTGACGGGTGTTGTGATTGGTTGCCGCAGTGGCGATCTGCATCCGCCTGGTCACCGCGCACGCGGCACCGACCAGAGACGACGCTTCTTTGACGTTCCAGCGCTCGGAGATGAACGCGGTCCCGAAGCCCAACTCCTCGCCGCGGCGAGCCTCGTCCATCAATGTTGCCGGGCCCTCGCCGCCGGCCCCGGCCAGCAGGTAGTAGCCCAATTCGTCAAGCGTGCGATCGCTCAATTGACAACTCCTTGCAGAAATCGTTCGGTGACCTTTTGCACCCGCCGGGAGAACACGTGGCCGACATGGCCGCCGTCATACCAGTACAACTGGCCGGCCCAGCGCTCCTGCAAAGCGATTGCCGGGTCACGCATCGCCATCCGGTCATGCCACGCCCCCACGATGAGCCGCCGCTGCGGCGGCGGTGCCGGATCAACGGTCAGCGGATCGATCACCGAAGTCAGCTTCGAGACCACCGATGATCCCAGCAGCTCCCGGTATCCGTCGCGCGCGGAACCCCACCGCCCAAGGTGTCGCGCAATCATCGCGTTCAGTCCAAGAATCGGGGTGTACAGCGCAACCGCGCCGACCCGCGCCTCCAGGTGCGAGACCAGCGCTGCCACCGGGGTGCCCATCGAAATCCCCGTCACCACAACGGCGGTGGCCTGCGGCCGAACCCAGCGCACCACGGCGCGCACCTCCGACACCGCACGCATCATGCCCGCCACATTGCCCAGTGGATCCATGTCCGGATAGACCGGCCACTGGCCGCGTCGGGAACCGTGGCCGGGTTGCACCGGCATCGCGACGTTGAACCCCAGTCCGTGATGCACTCGGTCGATCCGCGAAAACAACATGTCGTCGGCGCGTCCCTGGCCGGCGCCGTGCACCCATATCAGCCACGGCCTCGGGCCGTCGTGGTGCCGGAGCAGGTGAACTACCGCCCGCGCCGGGCCACCCAGGCCGTCGGCTTCCAGTGTCTTCGGTAGCGCCGGGTCATGTTCGAACGTCATCCGCTCGTAAGCCAATCCGCCTATGCGCTGCCGTCGTACCGCCTGCACCCGCAACGGTTTTGGCTCGGCATGCGCCCGGTCGATGCCCAGGGCCGACAATTCCTCGGCCGCCGCTTCGCAAGCACCCAACGGCCGCAACGCCGCCGGGCCCCCACCCAGCAACGAAAACCCGGACAGCACAAGTTCGTCCAGCATCACCTCGCCGAACTGACGGACGCCACGTGGCGACGCCGGGACCCACCCGGTCGATTCGTTGAGACCGGCCACCGTACGCGGTAGGACCATGCCCAGCTCCCGGGCCAGGTCGCGGGTGAGGCCCAGACTGCGCGTCGCCAATGACATGCCGCTAACCTAAGCCAACTTAAAACCGGTGTATCCGCCGGCCGCGATTTCGTCGCAACGGCGTCGGTATTCGGGGATTCCGCCGGTATAGCCCATGTACATCCGTTTTTTGCCCGGCACATTGCCGCCGTTGTACCAGGAGTTGCACGACGGGTGGACCAGCACCGTGGCCGCGACCAGCGAGGTGGCGTGGTCGATCCACTCCTGCTGCGCTGTGGGCAGCGCCTCGATAGTGCGAATTTTGTTGGCGCGCAGGTACGCGATGCAATCGCTGATCCACTCCACTTGCTGTTCCAGCGCGGCAACGAAGTTGGTGGCCGCACTCGGGCTGCCCGGACCCTGGATCGTGAACAGGTTCGGAAAGCCGGCGACCGCCAGACCCAGATAAGACAACGGCCCTTCGCTGGCCCAAAATTCGCCGAGCGACAGCCCGTCGCGCCCACGAATGTCGATGCGGCTCAGCGCGCCGGTCATCGCGTCGAAGCCGGTGGCGTAGACGATCACGTCGAGATCGTACGAACCCTGCTCGGTGCGGATGCCGGTCGGAGTCACGTCGCGGATCGGTCCCTTGCGCAGGTCGACGAGCATCACGTTGTCGCGGTTGAAGGTCTGGTAGTAGCCCTGATCGATGATCGGTCGCTTACACGCGAACGGGTGGTCGGGCACCAAGGAAGCCGCCGTTTCGGGATCCTTGACGATCCGCGCTACTGCCTCGCCATACAACTTGGCCGCCATCCGGTTGGCCTCGATGTCGAAGAAGATGTCGCCCCAATTCAGCGCGCCCATTACGCCGTTCTCGTCGATGGCCCGTAATTGGTCTTCTCGTGACGCCGACTTCAATGGCGGCTTACCGAGCATCCCCAGTAGCACAGAGAAGGCGCTCAGCCGCGCCGCACCGACCGGGTGAGCGCCCTGGGCCGCTCGGATATCGTCGTACCGCGCTTTCATCTCGTCCAGCTCGCCGGGCTCGAACCGCCGCGCCTGCCACGGCAGCGTGTACGCCGACGAACGCTGAAACACATAGAGCTGCCTAGCTTTTCGAGCAACCACCGGAACGAGCTGAATACCAGTCGAGCCGGTCCCGATGACGCCGACCCGTTTTCCGGCAAGGTCGACGCTCTCCTTCGGCCAGCGGCTGGTGAACATTGACGTCCCGGCGAAGGTGGCCATCCCGGGGATGTCGGGTTCCAGCGGCGCCGACACGATGCCAGAGGCGGCAACCACGAACGGGGCTCGGAAAGTCTCGCCGGCTTCGGTTCGCACCACCCAGACCGCGGCCTCCTCGTCGAAGGCCATTGCGACGACCTTAGTGTCGAACTGGATGTCGCGGCGAAGATCGAGCCGGTCGGCAACGAAGTTGAGATAGGCCTCGACCTCGGGCTGGGCCGGCATCGTCTCCGTCCACATCCATTCCTGCTGGATCTCGTCGGAGAAGCTATACGAGTATTCAATGCTTTCGATGTCACAGCGAGCGCCGGGATAACGGTTGTATAGCCAAGTGCCGCCGACGTTTTCGGCCATTTCCAACACGCGAGTCCGCATTCCAAGCTGCCGCAGCCGCTGCAGCGCATACAGGCCGGAGAACCCGGCGCCGATGACCAGCACGTCGAACGACGCGTCGGCTTCAGTCCGCATCGCTAGCGGTTATCTGCAGCATGGTTCGGGTCAGGTGCAGGGTTTTGATCCGCCAGGTGCCATCCTGCTTCTCGTAGGCCTCGCGGTAGTGACCGGCCCCGTGTAACTCCTGCCCACCGCCGAAGATGATCCAGTCTTCCATCGCCCAAATGCCGGTTGCGGTGGTGGGTGAGGTGAGGGTGATCTCCGGGGTGTGGCAGTGGTGCATGGTGGCGGCGTTCTCCAGGCTGGCCATCACAGTCGGCACGAAGTTGTCGACGCCTTCCACGGGCGGGGCCGTCATCGGATCGGCCCCGCCGGTGGAAACCGCCATGTCCAGCTTGACCACTACATCGGTGGTGAACACGCTGCGCCAGGACTCGACGTCTTTGGCGTCGAGAAACCGGCAGTAGCGCGCTTTCAACTGCCGAATCGCTTCAAGATCGTCAGCCACCCTGCTACACCTCCTCGACCCGAAATCTATACTGTAACGAATTTAGTATCAGTGGATCGCAGGAGGCGCCGCCGTGTTGGTCCCGTTCACCTGGAAAGTCAGCGGATGGTTCATGGTCGGGTGGTCTCCCGAGTTTCCGGTCGGCGAGGTCCGCCCGCTGCATTATTTCGGTGAGGA